>JAVHXX010000010.1:19123-24628 GCA_031119595.1 Patulibacter sp.
ATCCGGGAGCGAGTGGAGGGGGAAATCGAGCGTGAGGTCGTCGTAGCCGATGTCCGCGCCGATGGCGGCACTGCCGTTGTCGGGATCGGTTGTGTCGACGGCTTCGAACCGGAACGAGGCGATGTCGCCGGCGCTGCTGGTGATGCTCACGGGCGTGGTGAACTTGGGCGGCGGGAGCTTGATCACGGCGCGACCCTGTTGGCCGCGCTTCGTCGCGATCGACCCGAGCGAGCTCGTCGGCAGCGGGACGACCGCGCTGGTCGCGACGACGGTCCCGGCGGCGTTGTACCCGGTCAGGCGCACGCCGATGTTCGGGGAGACCGTGAAGAGCCCGGCGTAGAGCGTGACCGTGGTGGCGGTGCGTGTCAGGTGGGCGTACGACCCGATGTGCGGGAACTCGCACCCGATCGAGTCGAAGCCCTGGTCCTGGCAGGTGCTCGCACCGACGTCGGCGACGTACGACCCGGACCGTGCCTGGGCGGCGTCGAGCCGCCGCTCGGGACGGAACCCGGCGTCGGCCGGGAGCCACTTCACGAACGAGCTTGCGAGGTAGTCGTCGCCGATGACGGAGCCGACGGCGGGTCCGCTGTCGAAGTCGACCGACAGGCTGTCGGCACGCGCGGCGCCGGTCAGGCCGGCGAACGAGAGCGTCAGGGCCACGAGAGCCACGAGGAAGGAGCGGACACGAACGGACACCATGGCGCCGACCGTACTCCTGGATCGGGCCCGTGTTGGCGCGTTCGTGGCACCGACGTGATACCGCTGGTCTTCGACTTCGGGGGCCGCGGATGCCCTTGTTTTCGGGGCGTTCGGCGCTCCGGAGGCTAGGAGAACAGTCCGTCTCCGACCCAGCCGCGGGCGTTCTGCGTGCCGGGCGGAGTGAAGAAGTACCCGCCGCCCACCGGGCGGATGTAGTCGGTCATCGGCTCGTCGTTCAGACGCTCCTGGATCGCGGCGAACTGCCGAGCCGGATCCTGGTTGAACGCCACGAACACGAGGCCTTGGTCGAGTGCCCCGGCCTCGTCGAAACCGCGGTCGTAGTTGTACCCGCGACGCAGGATGCGCTGGGCGTCGGTCTTGGCCGAGCGGGGGTTGGCGAGCCGGATGTGGGCGTCGAGCGGAATCCGCTCGCCCTTCGGGTCGAGGTCGAGCCGGGGATCCTGGAACTCGTCCGTGCCACCGAGCGGGGCGCCGGTCGCGCGGTGGCGGCCGATCATGTTCTCCTGTTCGCGCAGGCCGACGCGGTCCCAGAACTCGACCTGCATGCGGATCGTGCGGACCACGGTGTAGGTGCCGCCGGCCGCCCACGACGGCTCGCCCGCGGTCGACCAGACGAGCTGGTCCATCAGGCCGGCGTCGGTGACGTCGGGGTTGGCGGTGCCGTCGCGGAACGCGAACAGGTTGCGGCCCGAGCTCTTCTCCGACGGCCCGCGCGGCGCGCTCTGGAAGCCGTTGATCACCCAGCGGAGCTCGAGCGAGCCGCGGACGACCCGCATGATCTCGCGGAGCGCGTGCGTGACGGTGTCGTGCTGGCCCGCGCAGATCTGCAGGAGCACATCCCCGTGGGTGCGGGTCGGATCGAGGTTTGCGTCGACCGCGAAGCGCGGCATGGGCGTGAGGTTCGCGGGCTTCTTCGGCGCGAGGCCGTAGCGGTCGTCGAAGAGGCTCGCGCCGAAGCCGATCGTGATCGTGAGGGCGTCGGGGCTGATGTCGTCCCCGAGGGTTCCGGAGTCGACGGTCGGCTCGTCGACGCCGAGCGCGGTCGTCCGGCCGCCCGTCGCGAGGGACCGCGCGCGGTAGCTCAGCGCCTGGAGCGCGTTGCCCAGGGCGGCGGCGTTCGGGGCGACGGCGTCGAGGGCCACGAACACCGCATGGCCCTGGGGCGCGTTCAGGATGCCCGCCTGCTTCGGCCCGTCGAACGGGATGCGATCGGTGAGGGCGCCGGTCGCGGGAGCACTCTCGCCGGGGCGCTCGCTGTCGGCGTCGCCGGGGCCGGGGACGATCGCGGCGCCGGTGCCGACAGCACCGAGCGTGAGGGCGGAGCGGGTGAGGAACCGGCGTCGGTCGAGGCGACTCATGGCGTCTTCGTCTCCAGCTTCGGGATCGTGGCCGGGTCCTGCGTCTCGAGCGACCCTGGGATCGCCTGGAGGCGCTCGAGCGCCCAGCCGAGGCTGCCGACCAGCCGCTGACGCTCGCGGAGCGAGAGTTCGGAGAGGGTGGGGAGGTGGCCGCCGTGCGCGGCACGCAGCGCCGCCAGGGTGTGGTCGAGCCGGGTGATCCCGGCCTCGGTGGTCACCTGGGACTGCTGCCCCTGGAGCAACGGTCGCAGCGTGCCGAGGATGAGGGCGGTGGCCGAGACGCCGCTGGCCGTGGCGAGCACGCCCTCGCCGCTCCAGGTGACGCTGGTCCCGCTGAGGTAGTCGCGCTGGGCGTCCTCGAGGATCTCGTGGGCGCGGGTGGCGTAATCGAGTGGCTGCATCGAGGACACCCGGACGGCGCGCGAGAGGCGCTGCACGTCGCGCTGGAGGCGCGCCGCGACCGGCGTGAGGGACCGGACCGACTCGCCCGTCCACAGGCCCATCTCGATGCGGTGCAGCCCGATGAAATGCGGGTCGTGCTCACCCTTCGGCAGCCCACCGGGGAGCCCTTCGATGTCGGTGTCGAGTTGCCCGAACGCCCCGTAGACCGCACCGAGGCGCAGGTACCGGGCGAACGCGGCCCGCCAGGCTGCGCGGGCGGCAGGACGGTCTCCGCGGCGGATCGCGGCCGCGAGCGTCGCGACCTCCGGTCGGAGCTTCTTGACCTGGCTGGCGGCGTAGTCGCGGTACCGATGGATCGGCGCGTCGAAGGCCGCGCGCGTGAAGGGGATGTTCTCGGGGAGCGGGGCGCCGTCGGGGTTCCCGGTGACGCCGCCCTCGCGCTGCCCGATCGACTCCGAGCGGCCGACCATCCCGCCGGGCGAGGTGTGCGGCACGTAGACGACCTGCTCGACGTGCGGGACCTTCGTGATCCGCGCGCCCTCCGACCGGCGACCGCCGACGCCGAGCGCGGTGAACGCGACGAGCCCGACGACCACGCAGACGACGAAGACGGCGACGAGGGTCGTTCCCCGTGAGAGGCGCTGGAGCACCGCAGCAACGTACCGGCTGCTCCGCGAAACGCGTAACCAGAATGTGAACTCCGGAAATCACATTTCGTTGACTTCCGTGGCGCAAACGGAGCCTACCTTCCGCGCCATGCCTTCAACAAAAACCCTCCGGTTCGCCGGTGCCGGGATCGTCGCCGCAGGTGCGATCGCCGCCGGTGTGCAGTTCGCGGGTGCCGACTCGCAGACGCCGTCGAACACCACCACCACACCGATCAAGCACGTGGTCGTGCTGTTCCAGGAGAACATCTCCTTCGACCACTACTTCGGGACGTACCCGCACGCCCTGAACAACCCGGGTGAGACCCCGTTCACGGCGCTGCCGAACACGCCGACGATCAACGGTCTCACGCCGAGCCTCCTCACGAACAACCCGAACGCGGCCAACCCGGTCCGCCTCGGACCGACCGATGTCGTGCCGACCATCGGGTGCGACAACAACCACTCCTACTCGCCCGAGCAGAAGGCCTACGACGGTGGCCTCGCCGACAAGTTCGTCGAGAACACGACCGGCGGCGCGCCGTGCGCCGGCAGCGAGGTCATGAACTACTACGACGGCAACACCGTCACGGGCCTCTGGAACTACGCCCAGCACTTCGCCATGAGCGACAACTCGTACGGCACGGGCTTCGGTCCGTCGACGCCGGGCGCCATCGAGCTGGTCTCCGGCAACACCGCGACGGCCGTCGACCAGAGCGGCAACCCGATCGCCTCGAACGGCTCCAGCGTCGACAACGGCACGATCTACTCGAACTCGAACCCGTACCTCACGTTCGACGGCTGCTCGCCGTCCGACGGGTACGCGCTCGGCACCAAGACCGGTGCCGCTGCCACCTCGGCCGCGAACACCAGCAAGAACGTCGGCGACCTGATGAACGCCGCCAACGTGACCTGGGGTTGGTTCGAAGGCGGCTTCACGCCGACCTCGCGCGCCACGCCGGACGCGACCTACCCGGTCGCTGGCAAGCCCACGTGCGCGTCGTCCCACGTGAACGTCGCCCACGCGAACCAGGCCGACTACGACGCCCACCACAACCCGTTCGCCTACTACAAGTCGACCGCGAACCCGGAGCACCTCGCTCCGACCGGCGCGATCGGCGCGACCGACCAGGCCAACCACCAGTACGACACCACGGACTTCGACGCCGCGGTCGCCGCGGGCAACCTGCCGGCGGTGTCGTTCGTGAAGGCGCCGCACTACGAGGACGGCCACGCCGGCTACTCCGACCCGGTCGACGAGCAGCGTTACCTCGCGCAGAAGATCAACGCGATCGAGCACTCGCCGGACTGGGCGAGCACCGCGATCATCATCGCGTACGACGACTCCGACGGTTGGTACGACCACCAGGCGTCGCCGATCGTGCGGAGCTCGAGCACGCCGGAGGACTTCCTCAACGGCACCGGCCAGTGCGGCACCACCCACACCGGCAGCACGAACGACGTCGGCGCCGACCGGTGCGGCTTCGGTCCGCGCCTGCCCCTGCTGGTGATCTCGCCCTACGCGAAGAGCAACTTCGTGTCCCACGCCATCAGCGACCAGACGTCGGTGCTGCGGTTCATCGAGGACAACTGGAGCCTCGGGCGTATCGGCAACGGCTCGCTCGACGTGAAGTCGAACCCGATCAACGACATGTTCGACTTCAACCAGTCGGACGCACGTTCGCCCGCCGTGTTCCTCGATCCCGACACCGGCGCCGTGGCCTCGATCGCGAGCACGACCCCGACGCCGACCCCCGTCACCGGACCGACCGGCGCCACGGGCGCCCAGGGCCCGGCCGGTGAGAACGGTGCGAACGGCGCCCCGGGTGCTGCCGGTGCCGCCGGCTCCAACGGTGGTCCCGGCGCGACCGGTCTGACCGGTCTGACCGGGCCGGCCGGTCCGGCGGGCCCCGAGGGCTCGGTCGGCAAGATCACCTGCTCGGGCCACCTGAGCGGCAAGACCAAGGTCGTCGTGACCTGCAAGGCCACGAAGGCGACGGCGTCGAAGACGGCGTTCCGCCTGCGCCTGCTGCACGGCACGTCGCAGGTCGCGACCGCCGCGTCCACGATCAGCAAGGGCCGCACCTTCAAGGTGACGCTCAAGAGCAGGAAGACCCTGGTGAAGGGCCGTTACTCGCTCGGCATCTCGATCGCGCAGACCGGGAAGGCCGCCGCGGCCCAGACCGGCACGATCAAGCTGTAGCGCCCGCCACAGCAGCTGCGGTCCTCGGGGCCCCGTCGCTCGTCGGAGCGGCGGGGCCCCAGCTCCTCTGCGCCGTCGCCGAGGGCTACGCCGAGCGCTGCCAGGACGCGATCTTCGGCCCCGGCGTCGGGGCCGAGGTCGACCTCCGGCTGCGCCGCGGCCGCTGCGCGCACGGCGT
>JAVHXX010000384.1 GCA_031119595.1 Patulibacter sp.
GACGAGCGCATCGCGGCTGGCCACGTGGTTGTAGAGCGAGGGCCCTTTCACACCCAGCTCCGCGGCCACGCGGGCGATCGTCACGCCGTCGAGCCCGTCGCGGTCCGCGATGGCCACGGCGGCATCGGCCACGCGCCCCGGATCCAGGCCCGCACGCGGACTCATGCCATCGACCCGTGAGTCGACCGGACGCCCTCGCAGCGCCTCATGCGAGCGCCTTCTCGGTCCGCGCGATCGCCGCATCCATCGCGGCGACCGGCCCCGTGACGATCTTGCCGTGCCCGGGCGCGAGACTGGTCGGGTCGAGGGCGCGGAGGGCCCGGGCCGACTCGAGCGCGAGGTCGCGGTTCCACGTGCCGAACCCGGTGAGCGGGAAGCGGGCTGCCGGTTTCGCGCAGGTGGCGACGGCGCCGACGGTCGCGAAGGCGTCGCCGCAGATGAGGGCGCCGTCGCGGGTGTCGAGGAACGCGACGTGGCCGGGCGTGTGGCCGGGCGCCGCGACCACCTCGAGCGAGCCGACCCGGTCGCCGGCCGACAAGAGGACGTCCGGGGTGGTCTTCGCGCCGCGGTAGTCGCCCTTGAACGTGCCCTCCTCGCCCGGGTCGTGGCTCATGTCCTTCGCGAGCAGGCGCGCGTCGCGCACGGAGATCGACACCTCCGCCTCCGGCAACGCCGCCTTGAGCGCGTCGAGCGACCCGATGTGGTCGCCGTGCGCGTGCGTCAGGGCGATGCGCACGATCGGCTTCCCGAGCCCCGCGGCGGCCCCGAGGATCTTCTGGTCCGCGCCGAGCATCGTGTCGACGAGCGTGAACCCGTCGTCCTCGTCGACGAGGAAGGCGTTCATGAGGCCGAAGCGGCTGATGCGGTGAATGGTGGACATGGCGATGACTCCTCGTGAGCGGATCGAAACTATTGCTCGTAGTTTTTAAACTACGGCACTTAGTTTTCGGATGCAAGTCGTTCCGGCGACTGGCGCACCGGCGTGCCCCGGCGGCCGGCACGCGGCGGGCGCGCGACCGGTGGGTCGTGGCCTCGCACGCCCCGCGCGCACGCTGGCGCACGAGTGGTCGAGCGCACCCCCACAACCTGCGACGATCCCTGCACCCGCCTCCCCCGTAGTCCTCCCGTGCCGATCCCCAAATCCCGCTTCTCCCGCACCGCCAAGTTCGGCGGCATGGTCGCGGGCCAGAGCGCGAAATGGGCCGGGACGAAGGTCGCGAACCAGTTCCGCGGCGACGAGAAGGCCGATGCCAAATCGCAGGCCCGGGCGCTCTCCGCGGCCGAGCAGATCGTCGAGCAGCTCGGGCAGATGAAGGGCGCGGCGATGAAGATCGGCCAGGTCCTGTCGACCGTCGACTTCGACCTCGTGCCGGAGGAGGCGCGGCCCGAGTTCAAGGAGAAGCTCGCGGCCCTGCGCGACCAGTCCGAGCGGGTGCCCTTCAAGGACCTCAAGAAGATGATCGACGAGGACTTCGACGGCCGCACCGACGAGTACTTCGAATCGATCGAGCCCGAGGCTATCGCGGCCGCCTCGATCGGCCAGGTCCACCGCGGTGTCACCACGGACGGCAAGGTCGTCGCGATCAAGATCCAGTATCCGGGGATCGCCGAGGCCGTCTCCACCGACCTGCGCAATGCGTCCCTGCTCACGCCCCTGATCCGCTCGATGGCCCCCGGCCTCGACGTGAAGGCGCTGCTCGGCGAGCTCACGGAGCGGATCGAGGAGGAGGTCGACTACGAGCTGGAGGCCCAGCGCCACCGCCAGATCGAGCGTGCGCTCCGCGGCCACCCGCTCATCAAGGTGCCCTCGGTCGACACGCGCCGGTCGACCCGCCGCGTGCTCACCACCGAGTTCGTCGAGGCGCGCACCTTCGACGATGTCCGCCGGACCGGCGACCTCGAGGAGCGCTCACGCTTCGGCGAGCTCATCTTCCGCTTCTTCTACGGCGTGCTCATGCACGAGCACGTGGCCCTCGGCGACCCGCATCCCGGAAACCTCCTCTACGACGCCGACGACCGCCTCGTCGCCCTCGACTTCGGCCTCCTGCGGCACATGTCGCCCTCGTACCTCGAGGCCGAGCGCCAACTCGGCGTGGCGATCCGCGCACAGGACGCCGATCGCGTCCACCAGATGATGGCCGAGCTCGGCTACCTGCCCAAGCCGGACGAGTTCGACCCCGTCCTCCTCCTGAAGCAGATGACCGCCGCGACCGAGTGGTACATGGGCCCCGACGAGGAGACCACGATCGACGCCGAGATGGTCCGCAAGACCCTCGAGCAGAACGGCTCCCCGCGCTCGGAGTTCTTCTCCATGATGCGCCGCGAGACGATCCCGCCGGAGGCGCTCCTGCTGCGTCGCATGGAGGGCCTCGTGTTCTCGGTGCTCGGCGAGCTCGGTGCCCGCGCGAACTGGGGCCGTATCGCGGCCGAGTACCTCGAGGGCGAGCCACCCTCCACCCCGCTCGGCGAGATCGACTTCGCCCACTGGGAGTCCCGGCCGACCGCGAAGCGGTAGCGGCGGCGGCGACCGCCGCCCGGACGAGGCCGTCGAGGCGCCGGACTCCGCCCCGCAAACACGAAAGACGTCGCCCGCTCCTGCACGCGGTACGACGTCTCTCACTATGGGAAGACGGTCCCAGGCCGCCCGGACGGGCTGCAACGGGCCTTGCAGCGGCGGCTACTCCGGATCGTCGCCGACGAGCGTGCCGGCCGCGACGAGCGCCAGCTCGGCGTGCGGCAGTTCCTCGGGGGTGATGTCGTGCGGGGCCGCGAGCTTTTCCGCTGCCGGGATCGCCAGCGCGGCCAGGGCCGCCAGGATGAGGGCGATGCTGAGCATCAGGAAGCCGTGGTTGTAGCCCGCTTCCTTCGGGAGCCCGCTCGCGCTGGCGCCCGACGTCACGACCGTGCCGGTGAGCGCAGCGCCGAGGGCGCCGCCGATCGTGCGGATGTTGGCGTTCATGCCGCTCGCCACGCCGGTCTGCTGCGGCGAGACCGCAGCGACGATGAGGTTCGACATGGCCGAGAACGCCAGCCCGAAGCCGACGCCCATGAGTGCCATGGACACGTAGATCGGGCCGCGGTGATCGTGCTCGAACGTGAGCAGGAGCAGCGCGACGACACCGAGCGCGGAGCCACCGATGACGAGTGCCTTCGACCCGAACCTCGCCGACAGCTTCCCGGTCATGTTGCCGAAGATGAACATCGCGACGGTCATCGGAAGGAGCATCAGCCCCGACTCGGTGATGGTCGCGCCGAAGCCGTACCCGGCGACCTCCGGCTTGGTCTGCAGCAGCTCCGGCAGGAACGCGAACACCGCGTACATCCCGAAGCCGAACAGCGCGGCGACGAGGTTGTTGGTCCAGACGGCCCGGATCTTCATCATCTTCATGTCGATCAGGGGGTTGTCGGAGCGGGCCTCCGCAGCGATCCACACGCCGCACAGCACCAGGCCGAGCAGGATCAGGCCGATCGTCTTCGGCGAGCCCCAGCCCCAGTCGGACGCCTCGCTCACGCCGAGCAGCAGGGCGGCGAGCCACAGCGACATCAGCGTGGCGGTGAACCAGTTGATCTTCCCGGGCGTGCGGTTCGCGGTCTCCGGGATCACGAGGTGTGCGGCGACGGCGGCGATCACGATCACGACGAGCGGAAGCCAGAAGAGCCAGTGGTAGCTCAGGCCGTCGACGATCGGGCCGGCCAGCACCACGCCGAGACCGGCGCCCGCCGCGACGAGCGCCGCCATCGAACCCACGGCGCCGGCGACCTTCTCGGCCGGGAACTCGTCGCGGATGATCCCGAACGCCAGCGGCATCGCGCCGCCGCCCGCACCCTGGATCAGGCGGCCGACGATCATCAGCCCGAGCGAGTGCGCGACCGCCGAGAGCAGGCACCCGACGCCGAGCAGGACCATCGCGATGACGAACATCCGCTCCTTCCCGAACATGTCGCCGAGGCGACCGAGGATCGGGGTGAGGATCGACGCGGAGAGCAGATACGCGGTGAGCACCCAGGTCACGTTCGTCTGCGATGTGTGCAGCGCCGCCTGGATGGTCGGCAGGACTGGCGTCACGAGGGACTGCAGCAGCGCGTAGGCGCCGACGCCGGCAGCCAGCACGTAGAAGGTGACCTGGTAGTGGACGCGCTTGGGCGCGTCCGTGTGAGCGGTGGTGGGGGTCAAGACGGGCTCGTGGTGGGGGCTGACGGGGCGGGTGCGGAAGCGGCGGGCCGGACGGGACGGGCGGCGGGCGCGCTCACGCGGCGACCATGGGCGGACCGGCGGTGAAGCCGGTGCCGAGGGTGGCGAAGCATTGGTGCGAGAGGTCGAGGAAGCGTTCGAACGGCTGGTCGACCGCCCACAGGTCGTAGGCGGTGACGACCGCGGAGCGGGCGGCGTTGAGCAGGAGCGTCACCTGGAGCTCCTCGTCCGACCCGTCGGCGGCACCGGCGCGATCGAGGGCCCAGGCGCGGAGCTCGCCCCAGAAGCGGTCGCTCACGTCGCGGGCGGACTCGGCCAGCTGCGGCGACTCGAGCTTGAGCCGGCAGTGCAGCGCGATGCGGTCGCCGTGGCCGATGCGCGCGCCAGGGTGGCGCTGGCCAGCCGCATCTACG
>JAVHXX010000385.1 GCA_031119595.1 Patulibacter sp.
ATGGTGCGTGACGACCGTGCTGGACGCCACGGCGTCGCCGTCGGCGCGTTTCCCGATGGACTCTCCGGACTCGATTCACGAGGCCGGAGCCGACGCGTTCTGCGCCGACGCAGCCCCTGTCCTCTGGGCCGCCGACGTGAGCGACCAGAGATGGCGAGCAGCGGCATTGAATCTCGCTACGAGCTTTCACTACAGAACCGTGTCCCGGTTTCACTTCGGTCTTGCCCGACAACCGAGCCTCGCACCCGACCTCCAGCGGCTCGGCACCGTAACGCTTCAGTGGGCGCGGGCGCTCATATGGATGCGAGAACGCGACTTCCGTGTTAGCAACTCCCGGCACTGGGACGGCGCCGGCCCGCGCGTCGAGGACCTGCCCGATATCGAGACGCCCACCAACGAGGTCTTTTCTGCCTTCGTGGAGGGAGAGCTTTCCACCAATCCACCCAGGGTGTCCGAGTTCCTCGAAGCGACGCCGGCAGATCTAACAAGCTTCAGCGCTGGTAGACACGCGCTAACGGGACGGATCGATCTTCCCTACTTCCTAGCCTCTCATCTCCACGTTCTCCAGCCGCTGTCCGGAGACGAACCCGACCTCTCGCGTCGGCTGCTCCTCGCAGCAGATCTCGCCGGCGCGGTCGGAGATAGTCTCGCGTCGCCGGACGATGGACGCTCCTATGAGACACCAACTGAAGGCGAACTTCGTTTGCTGATGGCGCTTGGAGAGGTCGCGGTGTCGGCAACGTCTTCTGAAGCTGCGGACGCCATCTGCAGGCCGATCCTACGCGCCGGTGAGACCGCCGACTTCTGGGTCTCTTCTTTTCTCGGCGACATCTGGACGGCCGCGCTCCGCCATCCGGATCGAAGGTCCACGTTCGCTGGACTCTTCAACCGGCTCGTTGAATTCGCCCGCAGTCACGACAACTGGCGGGAGCCGTCGCGAGGGGACCGGATCGACCTCGCCTTGATTTGTCTGAATCCTTCCGGGTTCCCCCGGATGTCCGAAGAGCACGCTTCCCTTTTTGAAGCCATCTACCCGATCTGGAAATCGTGGGTTGAGCCGCGCATCGCGAACCCCGAGTTCGCAGGCACGATCGCAACCTTCATCGCTACCCCAGCCGGCAGCCGAGCGATCGAAGACGTCCTCGGCTGGCTTGCTCAGAACGGGGTCTTGTCATCACAGCTGCCTGATCGTGTCGCTGACAACCTCGCCGACATGTTGGCAAAGCTCTCGCTACGCGACGGTCAACTTCTCCGGAGGAGCGCGGACGCGAGGGCGGTCTTGACTGCACTGGTGGCGAAGCAGCACGCTGTCGCCCTGGAACTCGCAGCGAAACTCGCGAACCCCTAGCTAGTGCCTCGTCTTACGATTGCTTGATCGTGGTTCGAACGCCGAGTCGAGCCGTGCCAGCGCTTCCTCTGACATGCGCGCGGAGACATATCGGTCGGTCGTGCTCATCTTCTGGTGCCCGAGGAAGTCGCGGATCTCGACGGCGGTCGCCTCGCGGGCGTAGTTGCTGCCGGCGGAGTGGCGGAGGCCGTGGAGCTTGAGCGGCCTGAGGTTGGCGGCGGCCTGTGAACCCTTGTAGCGGCGTCGCAGGGCTGAGTCGTCGAGCGGTTCGCCGTACCGGCCGCAGAACACGAGGTCGTCCGGGCTGGTGAAGTTCTCGCCGGAACGTTCGAGGTGCCGCTCGAATGCCTCGACGGCGCGCTTGGCGAGCGGGGTCCAGCGGTAGCTGCGTCCTTTGGGCTCGACGATCTCGCCGGCGGAGTAGGCGACTTTGACGAGCACGGCACGTTCCTGAAGGTCGAGCGAGGACCATTTCAGGGCACGGAGTTCGCCAAGGCGCAGGCCGGTGTAGAACAGGATGCGAAAGAGGTCAGCGTCCCGCGCGTCCTCGAAGGCTCGCATGGCGAGCTCGTCGTCGCCGAGATCTCGCGCGTCGTTGCGATGCAGGCCTGCAGCCATGGCATCGGCGAGCGCTTCGACCTCATGCGCCTCGTAGAATTCGAGCGGCATCGGCGCCGCCTCGCGCCGCTTGTCGGTCTGCGCCGCGACGTTGGCGGGAAGCTCGTAGGTGTCGTGGCGGCATGCGTACGCGAATACCGCGCAGACGAGCTGTCGATGCTTGTTCACGTTGCGGGCCTTGAGGCCCGCGTGGTCGAGGGTCGTGAGGAACGCCTCGATGTCCTTCGCCTTGAGATCGCGAAGGTCGCGGTCGCCGAGCGAAGCCATGATTCGCCCGAGCGTCTTGCCTTTCCCGTCCTTGTACGGGACGCCGGGCTCGCTGAGCAGGCTGCGGTAGTCGACCAAGGTCGACGGCTTGGCCCCCTTGACGCGCCCCACCCACTCCAGCCATTCGGCCGCGATGTTGCGGAACGTCATCGGTCGCTCGGCCTGACGATGACGCTCTCGCTCCTTCGCGTCGATCTCAGCCGCGACTCCGGCGACCAACTCGACCGCCCGGACCGCAGCGCGGTCGCGCGAGATCGTCCCGACGCCGGCACGGCCGCGTCGGGCGCGCCAGCCGCCCGCGGGGTCGCGTTCAGCCCATGCCGGACCGTCTGCGATGCGCCGCTTGATCTGTCGGCCTTGGTCGCGCCACTTCGCCTCCCAAAACAACGTCCCGTCGCTCGCCTGGCGGATGACGAGAGACGCCGTCGGAAGAGCGCGAGATGAGGTCGTGGTTGTCATCACTTCGGGGTCGCTGAGGAGATCGCTGAGGACAGGGTACCACCGATCTTGGCCGGGGTACCATCTCCGTTGCGGGTACCACTCCGGGTACCAACTAGGCCGCAATCGCCCATTTCAAAGGCATTCAGCGGCATCCAAAACCCCTGAGAACACCGCGTCCAGCACCTCACCTTCGGATTGCCATGCAGAAGGTCGAGAGTTCGAGTCTCTTCAGCCGCTTAGAGAAGGCCCCGGGAAACCGGGGCCTTCGTCGTTCTCGGGGTCGTCGCGGACGCGCCGAGCGCGCGGCGGGCACCGCCTTGCCGGGCCGTTGGCCGTATCGACGGCGTGCGGAGCGAACCGTCTGATGTGGGGTCCCGGCCGGGCCCACGTCCCTGGACGTCCGAGCCAGGGGGACGAGCACCAGCACCGGTGGGTGCGGATTGTGTTCGTGACCGGGAGGCTGTTAAATGCCGTTCAACTGATGGATTCGGAGATCGAGATGTCCCACCCTCTTCCCGACCGCGAGCAGCCGCGCGCGACGCAGGCGCCGCTGGATGGCCTCGTGGGACAACGCGACGCGCTGGCCACCGGGCGGGTGACGTCGGAGGCACTCGTCGGCGAGGCCCTCGCCCGCGCGGAGCGTTCGAAGGCGACGCTCAACGCGTTCTGGTCGGTCCGGACGGACGAGGCACTCGCCGAGGCGCGTGCGGCCGACCTGCGGTTGCAGGCGGGTGAGCGGCTCCCGCTGCTCGGCGTCCCGATCGCGGTGAAGGACGACATCGACGTCGCCGGTCTGCCGACCCAGTTCGGCACAGACGGCACCTGGCCGGCGCGCGACGAGGACTCCGAGGTCGTGCGGCGCCTGCGAGACGCCGGGGCGATCATCATCGGCAAGACGACGGCCTCGGAGATGGGCCAGTGGCCCGTCACCGCCAACGACGTCTGCGGCGTGACCCGCAATCCCTGGGGCCTCGATGCCACACCGGGCGGCTCGTCCGGTGGCTCGGGCGCCGCCGTCGCGGCCGGCATCCTCGCGGCCGCGGTCGGTTCGGATGGTGCGGGCTCGGTGCGGATCCCCGCGGCGTGGACCCACCTGGTGGGCATCAAGCCGCAGCGCGGCCGCGTGTCGACGTGGCCCCACGACGACGACTGGCGCGGCCTCTCGGTCATCGGACCGCTCGCGCGCACGGTCGAGGACGCGGCGCTCCTCCTCGATGTGATGTCCGGCGCGCGGTCCGGTGATCGCGACCAGCTCCCGGGGGAAGCACCGTTCGTGGAGGCGGCCCGGCGCGCCCCCGGGACGCTGCGGATCGGTGTGTCCCGGAGCATCGCCTTCAACGCCATGCGCCGGGCAGAGGACCCCGAGGTCGACGCCGCCCTCGACGCGATGGCGCGGACGCTGCGCGACCTCGGTCACGAGGTGGTCGACGTGCCGCTGCGATTCGGCCCCCAGATGGGCGCGACGTTCATGCCCCGCGCGATGGTCGGCCTGGAGGACTGGATGCGCCTCGCTCCCGACCGGGCCCTCATCGACCCCCGGATCCGGGGCATGGCACGGTCGGCACGGGTCCTGCGTGGGCCGCTCTTGGCCGCCGCTCGCCGCGGCGAGCGGCTCCTGCATCGGCAGGTCGGCCGCGTCTTCCGGCGCGTCGATGTCGTCATCACCCCGACGACCGCGGTCGGTCCGCTGCCCGCGGAGGCGTTGAAGGGGCTGCGCAGCTGGGAGACCAACGCGCTGATCACGAGCGCCTGCCCGTATGCGTGGCCGTGGAACGTGCTCGGTTGGCCGGCGGTGAACGTCCCCGCCGGCTTCAACGCGCGCGGCCTTCCGCTGGGCATCCAGCTCCTGGGGCCGGCCAGCAGCGAAGCGCGCCTCATCTCACTGGCGGCGCAGCTCGAGGAGGTACGGCGCTGGGATCACGCCTGGCC
>JAVHXX010000386.1 GCA_031119595.1 Patulibacter sp.
GTGTTCCTACTGGGCCTGCATGCCCTCGAAGGCGCTGCTGCGTCCGGGGCACCTGCTCGCCGAAGCGCGCCGCGTCCCGGGCGTCGCCGAGGCCATCACCGGCGAGCTCGACGTGCAGGCGGTGCTGGATCGCCGCGACGAGGTCATCCACGACCTCGACGACACCAGCCAGGTCGGGTGGCTCGACCACGTCGGGATCGACCTCGTCCGCGGGCACGGTGTGCTCACCGGCGAGCGGACCGTCACCGTCACGGGCAAGGACGGCGAGACCACCGACCTGGAAGCCGGCACGGCCGTCGTCCTGGCCACCGGCACCGCACCGTCGATCCCGCCGGTGCCCGGCCTGCGCGAGGCGAACCCGTGGACCAACCGCGAGGCGACCACCGCGAAGTACCCCCTGCCCGGGCGGGTGGCCGTGATCGGCACGGGGCCCGTCGGCAGCGAACTCTCCGACGCCTACTCGTCGCTCGGCGTGAAGGTGACCACCATCGGCGACCAGCCGCGCATGTTGCCGCGCGAGGAACCGTTCGCCGGCGAGCAGGTCGCCTCGGTCCTGCGCGAGCGCGGCGTCGACCTCCACCTCGGCGCGAAGCTCACGAAGGTCGAACGGCCGCAGGCGGGTGGCCCGGCCACCGTGACGATCGAGCAGGCCGGAGGGGCCGAGACCTCCATCGAGGTCGACGAGATCATCGTCGCGGCCGGACGCACGCCCGCCGGGAACGACCTCGGACTCTCGGCCGTCGGGCTCTCCGCCAACGACCACGGTTACATCGACGTCGACCGGCAGCTGAAGGTCGGCGGCACCGACTGGCTCTATGCCGTCGGTGACATCAACGGCCGCGACCTGCTCACCCACCAGGGCAAGTACCAGGCCCACATCGCCGCGCAGGTGATCCTCGGCTCGCGTGACGTCTTGCTCCGTGACCATGCCGCGCCGCCGGTGCGGATCACGTTCACGGAGCCCGAGGTCGCGGGCGTCGGGCACACCGAGGAAACCGCGAAGCAGGCCGGCCTCGACGTGCGCATCGTCGACGTCCCCACCGACGGCAACGCCGGCGCGTCGTTCGTCGGCAAGGGTGCACCGGGCCAGTGCCGGATCATCGTCGACGAGGCGACCGGCCTGCTCGTCGGCGCGACCTTCACCGGTGTCGAGATGGGCGAGCAGATCCACGCCGCGACGATCGCGATCGCGGGCGCGGTGCCGGTCGAACGCCTCTGGGACGCCGTGCCGGCCTTCCCGAGCCGCAACGAGATCTGGCTGCGCCTGCTCGAGGCCTACGCCGGCTGGTAGCCGGAGCGGCGGCGTGGCGGCGCGGCGGTCCTCACCGCCGCGCGGCCACTCGGCTCAGCCCGAGTAGTAGTATGCGCCGTCGAGCAGCAGGGCGTCCCGACCCGGCGACGGCGGATCGGGATCCTTCGAGTCCTGGCCGATGCCGATCGTGTAGGTCACCACGTGGCCGTCGGCATAGGCCAGCACGAGGCGGGCGTGGTCCGTGATCGCGTAGGTCCCGCGCTTGTCGGCCGGGATCGACGTCACGTCGACCTGGTAGTCCGTGCCGCCTCCGGTGGTGCTGGAGACGGCGACCCCACGCACGAACTGTCCGTCGGCGGTGAGCGTGAGGTCGATGTTCGAGAACGTCTGGTTCGGGTAGAGCCCGAACGACGAGATCGAATGCAGCTGCGTCGAGTAGCGCGATCCCGGGGCGGGGATCTGGTACTCCCCGTACGTGGTGCCGTCGACGGTGAGGTTCCAGTCGCGGTCGCCACCGATGGTGCCGGCCACGCCGTCCACGGTGACCTGCTTCGTCTTCGCGTCGTAGGTGTAGGGCACGCAGCCGTCGGTCGGGTTGCCTCGCTCGTCGACCCCCGCGGTCCGCGAGGTGCAGTCCGGCGCGCCGCCTTCCGGGATCCCGCGGTACGCCCAGGTGTCGCTCACGAAGAAGTACCCGGAGAAGATCATCCCCGTGATCGCGTTGTAGTCGGACTTGGCGAAGTACTGGCCGGCGAGGCTGTTCGGGTTCGTCTTCGTGGTGGGCGTCGGCCCGCCGCCACCGCCCGTCGTGGTCGTCTTGGCCCCCTTGATCGTGAGGACGGCGGTCGCCTTCGCCTTCGCCACACCCTTCGTCGATGAGGCCGTGAACTCGACCGACGAGGACGCCTTCGCCTTCGCCGAGGCCTTCAGCCTGAGGTGGAAGCTGCGGCTCGTGGTCTTCTTCAGCGTGCCGATCGACCAGGTCTTGCGGGCGGGCGACACCGTCACGCCCTTTGGGAGCGTGCCGAGTTTCAGCGAGACCTTCTTCGCGCTCGCACTGCCGGCGTTGCGGACCTTCACCGTGGCGGCGCGCCACCGGCCGCGCTTGACCTCGGCCAGCGGCTTCACGGTCACGGCGAGGACCGGAGCCGGCTTCGGCTTCGGCGTGGGGGCGGGCGTCGGGGCCGGCGTGGGCGGCGGCGTCGGGGCCGGCGCGGGCGCCGGGGTGGGCGTCGGCGCCGGGGTGCTGAGCACGAGGTCGGCATCCAGCCGGTCGTAGGTCGTGGACGAGCTGCCGTCGGCGGACGTGCTCACACGGATGCACCGGCGGTCGACGCCGACGAGGGACGGGTCCGTCACGGCGATCGTGATCGCGTTCCCGGACGCGGATCGCACGGCCGGCTGGCTCGTGGTCGCCGTCGAGGGCTGCCAGAGCGCGGTCGTGGTCGCCGGATCGAGGGCCGTCCCGAGGACCGTGAATGCCCCGGAGGTGTCGCAGGTGCCCGTGCTGTTCGGCGGCGCGGCGATGATCCCGAGGAAGGCGTTCGCCGTTGCCGACGGGGCTTCACGGAAGGTGACGGTCGCGGTGAGGCTCCCGGCGGCGCCGTCGAACGCGGCATCGACGTGCACGATGTCGCGGCCTCCGGTCGCCTGGTCGGACACGGCGTCGTCCGCGCCGCCCGAGGCCACGGCGGCGTTCGCGGCGACCGGCGTGGCGAGCACGACGACGCAGGCGAGCACCGCCGGCAGCAGCCGGCGGCGGCGTCGACTCACGGGCTGGACACGTGACATGGGGCTCCCGGGCGGATCGTGGGGGACGGCACCGCCGGAGCAATGGCGCGGAGCCGCGGACGCGGGCCTGGGTACGCCCGCCTGCCTCGCGAGGGTAGTGCACCGCGGAACGGAGGTTCCGTAGGCGGTCCGGTCAGGGTGCGGCGCGGCCGGGTACCGTGGGCCGTCATGAGCGAGCGCACCGAGGTCGGCCCCGTTTCGGAGATTCCCACAGGCGCCCGGCGGCGCCTCGAGGTCGACGGGATCGACGTCATCGTCGTCAACTGCGACGGCGAGTTCCTGGCCATCGAGGACGTCTGCTCCCACGACGGCGCCCCGCTCGACGACGGCCCGGTCGACTGCGCGGCGGGCACGATCGAGTGCCCGCGGCACGGGTCGCTGTTCGACCTGCGTACCGGTCGCCCGAAGACGCTCCCGGCGTACATGCCCGTGGAGACGTTCGAGGTCGAGATCGAGGACGGGATCGCCTTCGTCCTCGTCGACTGACGCGCCGGGATACCGGTCGGCGCCGGTCGGGCGGAGAACCGACTGGTGGGGCGAGGTTGGCGCACGTAGAGTCCCTCGCGAGATGGACCGTCAGACCGCCCGGAACGCCCGCGCCCTCGTCACCCCGGAGCGTTCCGTCGCCTCGAGGACGGGCTCCGTCGTGGCGCGTACGGTGGGACTGCTGCTCCTGATTGCGGTCATCTGCCTGACGATCGTCATCGCCACCGGGAAAGCCTGATCGCGCCTGCCGATCTTGAGTGACCAGGGCACACAGGCCCGTCGCTCTCCGACCGCTACCATCGGTATTGAACTTCGCGGGTTCGCGGCCGGAGAATCGCCTCCGCCAGAGCCCTCGTGAGCCACCCCGGGAGAAGCGACGAGATGTCTACACCAGAGGTGATCGCAGAGCAGAAGTCGCTCCAGTCGCTCAACGCCGACTACGACGAGCGCTACGGCTTTCACGACGCCGAGAACTACCTGTACAAGGCCCCCAAGGGTCTGACCCGCGAGCTCGTCGCGAAGATCTCGGAGATGAAGAACGAGCCCGAGTGGATGCTCGAGTTCCGGCTCAAGTCGTTCGACTACTTCATCGCCCGCAAGCAGCCGACCTGGGGCAGCCCGATGCTCGCCGAGGTCAACTACGACGACATCCACTACTTCGTCCGTGCGTCCGAGCGCTCCGAGCGCTCCTGGGACGACGTCCCGGAAGACGTGAAGAACACGTTCGACCGGCTCGGCATCCCCGAGGCCGAGCGCAAGTTCCTGGCCGGCGTCGGCGCCCAGTACGAGTCCGAGGTGGTCTACCACCAGGTCAACGAAGAGCTCGAGCGCCAGGGCGTGATCTTCACCGACATGGACACCGCGCTGCGCGAGCATCCCGAGCTCGTCAAGCAGTACATCGGGTCGATCATCCCTCCGAACGACAACAAGCTCGCCGCGCTCAACAGCGCCGTGTGGTCGGGTGGGTCGTTCGTCTACGTGCCGCCGGGCGTGCACGTCGAGATGCCGCTCCAGGCCTACTTCCGGATCAACACCGAGAACATGGGCCAGTTCGAGCGCACGCTGA
>JAVHXX010000387.1 GCA_031119595.1 Patulibacter sp.
GCGGGCAGACCTTTTTCGGCGCCGGACCCGGAGTGGGCGTGGGTGCCGGGGTCGCGACGGGCTTGGGGGTCGGCGTCGGCGTGGCGGTGGCCTTGGGTGTGAGCAGCGAGCTCAGGATGCCGGCGTTGGCCGTGGCCGGGACGGCGGCGAGGCCGACGGCTGCAGCGAGCACGATGCCGGACTTGATGACGGTTCCGCTCTTACGGAGTGGCATGGGAAGCACCTCGTGGGGGGATGGGACGATGGGGGAAGACCACTCCGGAAAGTGGTCATGCTCTCCTGTCGTCGCGATGCACCGGGAACATGAGCGGTAATGAAGCGAACCCTAAAAAATCGGGGTGGAAACGGGTATGTCCCCCGATTCCGGCCCCGACATGCCGTTTTTTGGCCTTTTCGTCCAGTTTCGGAGCGGACGGCGCAAGCCGTCATCGCGAATGCTGTTCCAGAACTTCGCCGGGGCGTCGCCCAGGCCTCCCCCGTCGGTAGCCTGCGGGCATGGCCGACGAGACCGTCACGGAGCACGCGGAGCCGAAGACCGAGCGCCCCGCCGGATACGTCGCGCGGTGCTCGATGCGAGGGTCCGCGTCGTCGCAGTCCGAGGACGACGCGCCCATCGAGCGCGTGATCCACAAGCCGGACACCCTCGCCAAGCACAACCAGCCGGGCGTCGACGTGCCCCACACGCCGTTCGACGTCGGCACGCTCGAGCCCAAGCGCCGCAAGCCGCGCGACAAGCCCCTCCTGATCGTCGTCACCGGCGAGGGCAAGGGGAAGTCGACCGCCGGCTTCGGGATGCTCCTGCGTTCCTGGAACCGCGACTACCGCTGCGGCGTGGTCCAGTTCGTGAAGTCGGGCAAGTGGAAGGTCGGCGAGCAGCGGGCTGCAGAGGCGCTCGGCGGCATCGACTGGATGAAGATGGGCGACGGCTGGTCCTGGATCTCGAAGGACCTCACCGAGTCCGCCGACCTCGCGCGCGCGGGCTGGGAGGCCGTGAAGGGCTTCATCGCCGAGCAGCGCTACGAGTTCCTCATGCTCGACGAGTTCACGTACCCGCTGAAGTGGGGTTGGGTCGACGTGGACGAGGTCGTCGACGTCCTCACGAACCGCCCGGGCTTCCAGCACATCGTCATCACCGGACGCGACGCGCCCCAGGCCCTCATCGACGCCGCGGACCTCGTCAGCGAGGTCACGCTCGTGAAGCACCAGATGGAGCAGGGCATCCGCGGCCAGCAGGGCATCGAGTGGTAGCGCCACGGCGCTAGCCTCCACCCGGTGACCGACGCCACCGACGCCCGCCCCGTCCTCCACCGGTCGCCCTTCGCCGACCTCACGCCGGCCCAGCTCTATGCGGTGCTGCGGCTGCGGTCGGAGATCTTCGTGGTGGAGCAGGAGGGCGTCTACCAGGACCTCGACGACCACGACGCCGACGCCGCGATGATCCACCTCTGGCACGAGGCGGGCGGCCAGATCGTGTCGGTCGCGCGGATGTTCGAGACGACCGACGACGCCGGCCGGCCCGTGGGCCGCATCGGCCGGATCGGCACGTCGAAGGCGGCCCGCGGCCAGGGCCTTGCCCGCGAACTCGTGCAGGCGGCCATCGATCACTTCGCCCCGAAGCCGGTGATCCTCGCCGCACAGTCGTACCTCGAGGCGTACTACGCGAGCTTCGGGTTCGTCGTCGACGGCGAACGCTTCGACGAGCACGGCATCGCGCACACGCCGATGCGCCGCGACTGAGCGGGCCGCCCACATGCCGGACGGCACCCTCTCCCCCACCACGCTGCACCGCGCGGTCTTCGCCGACCTACGCCCCGAGCAGCTCTACGCGATCCTGCGCCTGCGCGTGGATGTGTTCGTCGTGGAGCAGGAGTGCGCGTACCCCGAGCTCGACGGGCGCGACGCCGAACCGGACGCGATCCACCTCTGGCACGAGGCCGGCGGCGAGGTCCTCTCGACGGCGCGGTTGCTCGTCGACCGCGGGGGCGCCGAGGTCGTCGGCCGGATCGGCCGGATCGCGACCGCTCCGGCCGCCCGCAGCCGCGGACTCGCCGGCGAGCTGATCGCCGCCGGACTCGAGCACTTCGCCGGCCTCCCGGTGATCCTCGGCGCGCAGGCGCACCTCGAGGGCTACTACGGCCGGTTCGGCTTCCGGCGGAGCGGCCCGGACTACGACGAGGACGGGATCCCGCACCTCCCGATGCGGCGCGAGGCCGGCTGAGGCCTCAGCTCTCGGCGATCGCCTTCTCCGCATCGGCGACGATCTGCTCGCCGGCGGGTTTGCTCGTCGCGTTCTGGTCGATGACGGTGTAGCTCGAGTACGGCTGCCCGGGCTTGCCGATCGCGAACGTCGGCACCTGCGACACCTTGAGCGCCTTCGCGGCAGCGTCGATCTCGGCGAGCTTCGTCTTCACGGCGGGCGTGATCGTGAGCGAGGTGTCGGCGCCGGTGAGACCCGGCGTCGCCGCGGCGAGCGACGCCAGGTAGGTCGGCGTCACGTAGCCGGTGTTCTCGGTCGGCTGGTTCCAGTACCACAGGTTGAGGAAGTCCCAGGCGAGGTTCTGGCCGGCGATCTTCGCGACGACGATGCGCCCCTTCTGCGAGTCCTCGCCGAGCGCCGCGACCGGCTGCATGGTGAGGGTCGCCTTGCCGGGCCGCACGAGCTGGTCGATGACGGTCGGCTGCTGGTCGAGCTGGTGGGCCTTGCAGAACGGGCACTGGACGTCGAGGAACTCGATGATGTTGAGCTTCGCGGTCTTCGTGTCGCCGAGGGTGAACCCGTCCTGCGGGATGCCGTCGAGGAGCTGCTTCGTCGCCGCCACGCCGGCGGTCTCCGCCGTCGTCTTCGGGGCACGGTCGGGCTTCGCGCCGCTGTCTCCGCCCGAGATCACGATCACGAGCACGACGGCCACGAGCGCGACGAACACCGTGCCGGCGAGGATCTGGATGTTGCGGTTGCTCCGGCTGGCGGCCGCGGCCTGGGCCTGCGCGGCCTCGCGCTTGGTCTCCGCGAGGTGCGGGTCGGGGGTCGGGTCGGGCGCGTCGGGCATCGCGTACAGAGTGCCGCCCCGCGCGGCTTCGTGACGCCAATCACCCTGCAGGCGGCCGAACGCCCGATGCCGGTCCAGGCCGTTCCGACCGTTCGCACGGCCCCCGATTTCCGGAGCCTTGCGTGCCTCCGGGAGCCGCTGTGTGACGGTGGTCAGATCGCTTGCGAAACCCGATTACCCGTGGAAAGGTCGCCGTGGTTCGGGGGAGCCGCTGCGATGCGTGTCAGCTCCGGGCCTGTCCCCACGCCCGGTCGCCGTCCCAGCGCCGGGCCCTCACGAAGGAGCACGGATCATGTCCGTCACCACCTCCCTGCGCAGCCGTTTCGGTGCAGCCGCGGCGATCGCCGCTGCCGCCGTCGCCATGCTCGCCGCCCCCGCGGCGCACGCGTCCACCGCCGACCTCCAGGTCGTCCCGCCGGGCGTGCCGGCCTACGGCCAGACCCCGAGCCAGTTCGGCGCCTCGTGGTGGAAGTTCGTCGTCACGAAGCCGGCTCCGGTGAACCCGCTCACCGACACGACCGGCGCGAACTGCGCCGTCGGCCAGTCCGGGCTCGTCTGGTACCTCACCGGCAGCTTCCCGGACGCCGGCCCGATCACGCGCTCGTGCACGATCCCGTTCGGCAAGGCGATCGTGATCCCCGTCTCCAACGGCGCGTACTTCGCGTTCCCGGACGACCCGGCGGCGCAGCGCACCGAGGCGTACATCCGCAGCCAGGTCACGCCGGTCCAGAAGACCGCCACGAATCTGAAGGCCAGCATCGACGGCTCCGCGGTCACGAACCCCGCCCGGTTCTTCGAGCAGTCGACGGTGTTCTCGGCGACCCTCCCCGCGAACAACATCTACGGCGCGGACGCCGGCCAGGTGCTGAGCCCCGCGGTCGACGCCGGCTACTACCTGATCATCAACCCGCTCCTGCCGGGCAAGCACCAGATCAAGGTCTCGAGCACGATCCCGGGCGCAGGCTCGGTCGACGTGACCTACAACATCACGACGTCGCTCTTCGGCTAGACGTCACGGTCCTCGTCGGGCGTGCGCCCCGCAGCCGCGCGGGCCCGCCCCGCCGGTACCCACAGCCGATGACCCCCCGCCTCGTCATCCCCGGCACCACTTCGGGCGCCGGCAAGACCTCCATCGCGTGCGGACTGATCGGTGCACTGCGCGCCGCCGGGCACGTCGTCCAGGCCTGCAAGGTCGGCCCGGACTACATCGACCCGAGCTACCACGCCCTCGCCTCGGGCCGCCCGGGTCGCAACCTCGACGCGTTCATCGCCGGGCCCGAGCTCATCGCGGAGGCGATGGCGCAGTCGAAGGAGGCGCTCGAACACGGAGTCGCCGCGCTGGCGGAGTTCCAGGACATGCTTTACGCCCAGGACCGCTGGTCGGTCCTCCTGATCTTCCAGGCGATGGACGCCGCCGGGAAGGACGGGGCGATCAAGCACGTCATGTCGGGCGTCAACCCGCAGGGATGCCAGGTCTCGTCGTTCAAAAGTCCCTCGCCCGAAGAGCTCGACCACGACTACCTGTGGCGGTGCA
Organism: Patulibacter sp.; assembly: GCA_031119595.1. GTDB lineage: Bacteria > Actinomycetota > Thermoleophilia > Solirubrobacterales > Solirubrobacteraceae > JAGIBJ01. The sequence goes on from JAVHXX010000387.1 coordinate 4,582, forward strand.
CCAAG
>JAVHXX010000388.1 GCA_031119595.1 Patulibacter sp.
GCATGCGCCCGTCGACGCCGACGGCCACCCCCGCCCCGACGCCTCAGCCGACCGCGAAGCCCGCGGAGCCGACCCAGCCGACGGCGACGGATGCCCCGCCGGCCACCACCGATGTCGCGCCGAGCACGCCGGCAGCGACGAGCACCACGGCCGACCCGGCGAGCACGCCGGGCACGACCACGCCGTAAGGCTGGCCGCGCCGCGCGACTGACGGCGATCCTGAGGCCCGCCACCAACGCTACGCAGCTCGGCATGAACCATCCACGCTGGGCGAGCCATCGTGGATGAGATTCGGCCGCCGCGCGGAACAACGAGTACGGACGTACGGTTGTTTCGCGCGGCGGCCGAAGATCGCCGCGAGGGCCGCCCAGCTCACCACGACCGTGAGCCGCCAGGCGAACCGACCACCTACTGAAAGGTGAGGGAGCGCATGGGGAGGCGGAGGTCGCCGGTGCGGCCGACGGCGCGGGGGCTGACGATGGCGCCGTCGGTGGTGCGTTGCTCTTCGCCGTCCATGAGGACGGCGCCGGTTTCGCCGTCGGTGTCGGGGACGACGACGGCGGCGCGGCCGTACCAGGTGGCTCCGTTGCGTTTGGCGGTGTAGGAGAGTTGGTAGCCGGGGTTGGGGCCGATGTTGATGAGGCCTTCGTCGACGAAGCGGACGGAGCCGGTGTCGAAGCGTGCGGTGATGACGGCTTTTGCGCGCTGCGAGGTGAGGGGGAGCGCTCCGGTCGGTGAGCCCTTGTAGGGCGACATCGGCATGGGGGTGACGAAGAGGCGGGAGCCTTGCGGGTCGCCGGGCTTGCGGTCGGTGAGTTCGACCTTCTGGGGTGTGGCGGAGATGACGCGGAGTTCTCCGCGGGCGTAGCCAAGTTTGAAGGGGGGCGTTGCGTCGTTCACGCGCACGGTGGCGCCGCCGCCCTTGGGGGCGCCGGGGCGGAAGACCGTGACGGCGAGGAGGCCGGCGATGAGTCCGACGATGATGACGGCGATGCCGAACCAGGCCCAGCGGAGGCCTTCGCGGGCGAGCTGGAGGAGCGTCGGGTCGGGGTCACCGAGGACGCTGCCACCGGCCGCGGCGGGCTCGGTGGCAGCGGGGCGCGGCGCGGAGGTCACGCAGCGCCGCCCGAGCCTTCGTAGGTGTCGAGCGCGACGAGCGTCTGGGTGCGGGAGACGCCGTCGATCGTCTGGATCGTTTCGGTGATGACGGTGCGGAGCTTGCTGTGGGCGTCGACGTCGATCGTGCAGACGAAGTCCCATTCGCCGGTGACGCTGTAGACGCGCCGTACGCCGGGGACGGCGGCGAGCGTGGGGCCGAGCGTGAGCATGGCGGTGCGTTCGGCCTCGATGAGGACGACGGCGGAGGCGTTCACAGCGAGGTCTCCTCGCCGGGGGCGAGCACGATGGCGCGTTTGCCGGACTTCTCGATGTCTGCGGCGAACGCGGTGGAGTCGGTTTCGACGGGCGGGAAGGTGTCGAAGTGGCAGGGGATCACGACCGGCGCGTCGACGAGGTCCGCGGCGACGACGGCGTCGTAGCGGTCCATCGTGTAGTGGCCGCCGATCGGGATGATCGCGACGTCGATGCCGTGGCGCTTGGCGGGCAGGGCGAGGTCGCTGAAGAGCGAGGTGTCGCCGAGGTGGTAGATGGTCTTGCCACCGATGTTGATGACGAGGCCCGCGGGCATGTGCGCGGTGCCGCTCGGGCTCACCGCGGTGTGCCAGGCGGGGACGAGGCGCACCCAGCCCCAGTCGAAGGTGACGGTGCCGCCGAAGTTCGGGTCGCGGACGTCGTGGCCGTCGGGGAGGGCGCCGGCGAGTTCGTTCGCGAGTTCGACGATCGCGACGACCGTGGCACCGGTGCGCTTGGCGATGTCGACGGTGTCGCCGAGGTGGTCGCCGTGGCCGTGGGTCAGGAGGATCACGTCGGCGTCGACGTCGGAGGCCTGGACGGCGGCCTTCGGGTTGCCCGTGAGGAAGGGGTCGACGAGGACGGTGGCGCCGCCACCCTGGATCTGGAAGCAGGAGTGTCCGAGGAACGTGATGCTCATTGGCCGCTTTCGCTCGAGGAGTGTCTGGTGATGGTGAGCGACGGTTCGTCGTCGGCCCCACCGAGGTCAAGTTCGTTGGCGAGTTCGATGCCGACGGCCACGCCGACGAGCATCGCGAGGCGTGTCTGCTCGGCGAGGTGGGTGCGCAGCGCCGTGAGCGCGGTGGCGTGGTCGCTGGCGACGAGGGCCTTCTCGATCTCGCGGGCGTCGTCCTCGGAGTTCCAGCCGCCACCGGCGAGCGCCTCGGCGAGGATCCGTTGGAGCCCCGGTGCCGCCTGGGCCACGAGCCGCTCCGCGGCGTCGAATCGCCCGGGCTCCCGGAGCGCCTCGAGCGCGGCCTCGAGCTCGGCCTGGGTCACGAAGTCGCCTGCCATCTCCGCCGATCATAGGCGCGACGCGCGTCCCCGGACGAAGCGGTGCGTCAGCACGCCCCGTCCACCGGTGGTGAGCGGTGCTCAAGCGCGCCCCACGGGCGCTGCGCCGACCGTCGCGGAACCGTAGACTTTCCGGTCATCGCTACTCGCAACACAACGGAGAATTTCGGTGTCCACTGCTGAACTGACGAGCTCGAAGCTCGAGGAACTGCTCGGAGCGGACGCCGAGTCCCTGCTGCAGCACACGTCGCAGACCATCCCGGCGTCGAGCCTGCATCTGCCGGGCTCGGATTTCGTCGACCGCATCTACGCGCAGACGGACAGGAGCAACCAGGTTCTCGTGAACCTGCAGCGCCTCTTCGACCACGGTCGTCTCGGCGGCACGGGCTACGTGAGCATCCTCCCGGTCGACCAGGGCATCGAGCACTCGGGCGCCGCGTCCTTCGCGCCGAACCCGACCTACTTCGATCCCGAGAACATCGTCAAGCTCGCGATCGAGGGTGGCACCAACGCCGTCGCGTCGACGCTCGGCGTGCTCGGTGCGGTCTCGCGCAAGTACGCGCACAAGATCCCCTTCATCGTGAAGGTCAACCACAACGAGTTCCTCTCGCTGCCGGAGACCTACGACCAGATCAAGTTCTCGTCGGTCAAGCGTGCGAAGGAGCTCGGTGCGGCCGGCATCGGCGCGACCATCTACTTCGGTTCCCCGGAGTCCGATCGTCAGATCGTGCAGATCGCCGAGATGTTCGAGGAGGCCCACCGCGAGGGTCTGTTCACCGTCCTGTGGTGCTACCTCCGCAACAGCGCCTTCAAGGTCGATGGCGTCGATTACCACACCGCCGCCGACCTCACCGCCCAGGCGAACCACCTCGGCGTGACGATCGAGGCCGACATCATCAAGCAGAAGCTCCCCGAGAACAACGGCGGCTTCAACGCGATCAAGGTCGGCAAGACGAGCCCGCTCGTCTACAGCGAGCTGACCACCGATCACCCGATCGACCTCACCCGCTACCAGCTGCTCAACTGCTACGCGGGTCGCGCGCCCCTCATCAACTCGGGCGGCGCGTCGTCCGGTGCCACCGACCTCGCCGAGGCCGTCCGCACCGCCGTCATCAACAAGCGCGCGGGCGGCGCCGGCCTCATCTCCGGCCGCAAGGCCTTCCAGCGCCCGATCAACGAGGGCGTCGACCTCCTCAACGCCATCCAGGACGTCTACCTCTCCGACGACGTCACGATCGCCTAGCGCGTCAGACACGGGGCGCGCCCGAGCGGGCGTGCCCAGCTTCTTCGCCGGCCGCGGCGTCGCCCTCCCGGCGACGTCGCGGCCGGCGTCGTTTCGTGGGTCCGATCGCCCCACCGCTCCGATGAGGACCGTTCTTGGACCTTTTGCCGATGTTCGTGATCGATGGCACGCAACGCGCCAGGTGGGGTGTCGGTGCGCCATCGGCGGCGCGCACCGCGACACGTCTCCCCCGCACCACCAAGACACGATAACTGCCGAAAACTCAACGTTTTCGGCGAATGACGGCGTTATGCTTCGCGTCCGATCCGGTCCGACGCTCCGAGAATCACCAAAACGCCACCCAAACCCTCTACATCAACTCAACCCTTAGCCCAGTGGCCGCACGGCCCCCATTCCGTTCGGTAGCCTTCCCCACGTGGCAGTTCGTATGGACCAGAGCCTCGTCGAATTCGAACGAGCTTTTGCCGACCAGATCAAGGAAGAGCGTCGCGCCGCGACCCTCGTCCAGGCCAAGGTCGCCCACCGCGAGAAGCAGCGCGAGATCGACTCGGTCAACCGCCAAGGCACCGTCCGCTACCTCGGCCTCGTCCTCACGCTCATCGCCACCGCCGTGATCGTCACCGTCGTGATGTTCAAGGTCCTCTACCTCGTCCTCGGTAGTTGAGGTTCGCCCTAGCGGGCGAATGACGTCGGGGAGCTGAGCGGATCTCGCTCAGCGCTCGTGGTTGCCGGGCGCCCGAGGGACGGGACGTTCAGTGGCGCACCCCTGTGGGGCGCGCACGGCTAGGGACGGGACGTCGGTCGAGCACCCCCGTGGCGTGCACGACGAGGCGCGGAGCCTCAGCGGTTCGCCGTGCGGGCCGTTGTCGGATTCTCCGGGGGCCGCGCTGGTAACCCGACGCGCTGACGCCACTGG
>JAVHXX010000389.1 GCA_031119595.1 Patulibacter sp.
GAGGACGGGCGGCACGACGAGCGAACCGAAGAACACGCCGATCATGAGCGCAACCTGTTGCTTCCACGGTGTCGCGCCGACAAGCTGGCCGGTCTTCAAATCCTGAAGATTGTCGTTCGAGATCGTCGCGATGCCGAAGACCGCGTTCACGTCGGCGAGTGGATCGATCACGAGCGTCTCGCCGCTCGAGGCCTCCAGCTCCACGCCTGCCCAGCCCAACCATCGCCACTGCATCGGTTCACCTCCGGTCCGCGCGGCCGATCATCGACCACCGTCGCAGTTATACAGCACGATCGTTCGTTCGGTATGGTACGACGGACATGCCACGCCGCACTGCAGAAGACGTCGCCGACAGCCGCGCCGTGGCGACCCGTCACGCGGTCGACGTCGCATCGGTCGAAGGACTCGAGGGCCTCACGATCGGCCGCCTGGCCGACGAACTCGGCATGAGCAAGAGCGGCCTCATCGGGCGTTTCGGCGACAAGGCCTCGCTCCAGCTCGCGGTCCTGGACGCCGCCGTGGCACGGTTCACCGAGCACGTCTGGGGTCCGGCAAGTGCGTTGCCGGCCGGAATGCCGAGGCTCGAGCGGATCGTCGACGCGTGGGTCGACCACCTCCGCGACGGGGTGTTCCCGGGCGGGTGCTTCGTGACGACGGCGTCGGTCGAGTACGACGCCCGGCCCGGGCCGCAGCGCGACGCCGTCGCCGCGCTCGTGCGCCGGTGGCTCGGGATCCTCGAGGCCGAGGCGACGGCGGCGCAGGCCGCCGGCGACCTGCCGGCCGACCGCGTTCCTGCCGACGTCGCCTACGAACTCCACAGCCTCGCGTCCGGCGGGAGCGTCGCCGGGCGGCTCATCGACGACCCGGACGCGCTCGAGCGCGTGCGGCGCGCGATGCACCGCACGATCGGTCGCTGAGCGGTCGCTGCGGCCTGCCGCGGCGGTGGCTCAGGTGACGGCCCAGAGGGCGACGGTGGCGAGCACGAGGGTCACCGGGACCGTGGCGATCCCGGACCGCGCCACATCCCGGACGGCTGGCGGGTGGCCGGCGTCCCGGGCGACACGCCACCAGAGGATGGTCGCCAGCGATCCGGTCGGGAGCAGGTTCGGGCCCACGTTCACGCCGATGAGCAGCGCGAGCAGGGTCGGTTCACCGCCGTGCAGGGCCGCGGGGAGCAGCAGGAGCGTGGCCGGGAGGTTGTTCACGAGCCCGGCGGCGAGCGCCGCAAGGACCGTCATTCCGAGGAGCGCGCCGAGCGAGTGACCGGTCGGCACGAGCGAGGTGACCACGCCGTCGAGTCCGAGCGACCGGACCCCGGCGATCGCGAACCCGAGGACCAGGACGGACGCCGCGAACGCCGGCTGCGCCGCGTGCACCACCGCGGCCGGTCGCATCCGCGCAAGGAGCGCCAGCAAGGCTGCACCGGGGAGCGCCGCCCACACGACTGCGACCCCCAGCTCGCTGGCCGCGACGAAGCCCACCAGGGTGAGCGCGACGAGGCCGAGCGCCGCGACCGTGCGGGGCGCGAGCGGGTCGGTTGCCGGCGTGTCGTCCACCGGTGACCCGAGCGGAGCGGCGTCGACGCCGCGGAGGTCGCGGCGGAACACCACGGCCAGGGCGACGGCATCGATCAGGACGGCAACGAGCGTCGGAAGGGCCATGCGTTCGGCGAACCGCAGCGCCCCGAGCCCGGCGGCGGCGACCACGATCAGGTTCGTGAGGTTCGAGAACGGCAACAGGAGCGAGGCGCTGTTCGCGAGATGCCCGACGACGTAGGCGTGGATCCGCGCGGCTACGCGGCTGCGTTCGGCGGCGACGAGGACGACCGGCAGCAGGAGGACCACGGTCGCGTCGAGACTGAGCGCGACGGTGGTCAGGGCGGCCGCGACGAGGACGCGCAGGTACAGCCGACGCGGACGCCCGGCCGCTCCGTGCGCGATGCCCGCGCCGAGTGCCTCGAACACGCCGAGCCGGGCACAGGCGTCGGCGATGACGAGCGCCGCCATGAGGAAGCCGAGGGTGGGGGCGAGCAGGTCGACCGTGTCGTGGACGCCGCTGCTCACACGCCCGGACGCTACGGCCTCGAGGACCACGGCTGCGACCGTGACGGCGTCTGACCGATGCCGGACGCCGTCAGGCCGTGGCGCGGAGCTCGGCGAGTGCCGCGCGGCATCGCCCGGCGTAGAGCTCGCCGCCGGTCCGCTCGGTCAGCTCGAGGGCCGCGGTGATCTGGGCTTCGGCGAGGTCGCGGTGGCCGAGTAGGGCGTTGAGGCGTCCGGTGGCGAGATCGATCGGGCCGACCATGCCGGTGTGGCCGATCGAACCGATGTGCCCGGCGTACGGCTCGAGCAGGTCGAGGATGCGTGGCGCCATGTCGGTGAGGCGCGCCTCGGCGCAGGCGAAGGCCACGAGGGTGAGGTGCCCGAGGGTGATCCAGGTCCAGGCGTCGAGATCGTCGAGCCACGCCGTCGCGTGGGTCCGGACGGCGTCGGGTTCGCCGCGGACCGCGGCGACCGCGGCACCCCAGGCGTCCGGCATGGGCGAGCCGCTCACGTCGGCGGTGGCGAGCGTGCCCGCGACGAGGTGCACGCCGTGCTCGGCCAGCCAGACCGAGCCCGGGTAGGCGATCTCGGAGGCGACGTGGACGCGCGTGGCGATGTCGTGGTGCCGCCGGGCGCCGTCGAGGTCGCCGTGCCAGGTGTCGAGGGCACCCTGCATCCAGCGCAGCTGCGCGCGCACGATCGGCAGGCGCTGGGCGTCGCTCATCGCGATCGCCTCGGCGACGAGCGCCTCGGCCTCGACGACCCGGCCGAGCGTGAGCTGGGCGATCGACGCCGACGTGCGCCAGATGGCCCGGTCGACGGGCGCCGAGGGATGCTCGAGCCGCTCGAGCCGAGCCGACAGGTCGAGGCACTCCTCGGAGTGTGCGGCGACGCCCGAGTAGGCGAGCATCCGCCCGAGGATCGCATCCGCCAGGACGTCGTCGGTGCCGGCCTCCTCGGCCAGGGCGAGCGCACGGGTGGAGAGGTCGGCGGGGATCGAGGCGTCGGGGTCGTAGCAGCGCCCGACGGCGAGGGCGGCGAGGACGCGCGCCGTCGCGCCCGGGTCGCCTTCGACGAACGTGCGAACGCTCTCGAGGCGCTCGAGCATCGCGAGCGGCCGTTCGCCGTACGCGAGCCACGGCCAGCTGCCGGCGCTGCGCACGAGCGAGGCCGCGAGGCGGCCGACCGTCTCGCTGCGGCCGTTGCGCATCGCCTCGAGCATGCCGGCGTCGATGACCTCCATCACCGACTGCCCGCGACCGGCGCGGGCGAACTGCTCGACCTGCGCGATCGTGAGCTCGTCGCGCGCCTCGGTGCGCTGGGCGTCGGAGGGCAACCGCTCGTAGGCGCGGAGCGCCTCGGCCCACCAGCCGGCGGCGGCATCCGCGCTCCACTGGGCCTCGGCGGCGACCGCCGCTGCCCGGCACCCTTCGACCACGTCGGCGGGGTCGACGAGCGACGCGGCGGCGACGAGGTGCCGCGCGCGCTGGCTGATGCGATCGGCGTCGGTGGTGTCGGCGAGGGCCGCGGCGATCCGCGCGTGCCAGCGTTGCCGCCGGACCGCGCTCATCCCGTCGAGGAGCTCCTGGCGGAGGAGGGCGTGGGCGAAGGCGTAGCCGCCCGTCCCGGTGGCCGGGACGACGAGCCGGACGTCCGCGGCGAGGTCGAGGAGGTCGGCGAGGGCGTCGGGGTCCTGGCCCGTGGCCGCGCTGAGCGCCGGGAGGTCGATGAGTTCGCCGAGGACGGCGGCCGGCCGGAGGACGCCGAGCACGTCCTCGTCGACGCTCGCGAGGCGCCGCCCGAGGACGGACCGGACGGCGAGCGGCGTGTCGCCGCCCTCGCGCACGTCGATGGGGAGGCGCGCGAACTCGCTCACGAACAGCGGGTTGCCGCCGGTGCGCTCCGCCAGGGCCGACGCCTGTGCGTCGGTGAGCGGGTCGGCGGCGACGCGGTCGGCGAGGGCGCGGACATCGCCGGTGGCGAGCGGCCCGATCCCGAGCTGCCAGCCGCCGTCGGTGCGGGCGAGCCCCGAGAGCAGCGGCTCGATCGCGCGCTGGTCCTCGGTGTCGCGGAGCGTCAGCGCGAAGACGACCGGAGCGGTGCGCAGCGAGGACGCGAGGTACGCGAGGCACCGAGCCGAGGTGCGGTCCGCCCATTGGACGTCGTCGACGACCACGACCACGGGAGCGTCCGGGCGGGCCGTCGCCTCGAGGAGCGCGGCGACCCGCTCGTACACCGTGAAGCGGGCCTCGTCGGCATCGACGCCGGGCGGGAGGACGAGGACCGCGTCGGAGTCGTCGGTGAGTGCACGGACGATCTGCCGGATCGGCCACCATGCCGGGGCGCCGTCCTCGTCGGAGCAGCGCGCCCAGGCCTCCTGGCCCCCAGCTGGCCTGGCCCGCCACACGAGCTCCTCCGCGAGTCGCGTCTTGCCGATGCCGGCCGGACCGGTCAGCAGCAGCCAGCGGGTCCGGCCACCGCGGGCGTCCGTGAGGGCCTGGTCGATGAGCGCGCGCTCGTGATCGCGCCCGATG
>JAVHXX010000390.1 GCA_031119595.1 Patulibacter sp.
TTCCTCGACGGCCGTCAGCTCCCGCCGCAGACTGAGCGCCGAAAGGACGGCAAGCTCGAACTCCTCGCCATCGAGGCCGCCGACCCGCACCTCATCTCCCCCGCGCTGCCGGTGCTCACCGAGGAGGTCCGCCGCCTGCGGTGTCTCGGTGCGATCGCCCTCGGCCTCTGCCATCTCGCGAGCGGCGCGGTCGACGCGATGCTCACCCTCGGCTACTGCCGCCCCGTCGACGCCGCCGCCGCCCAGCTGCTCGTGCGCGAGACCGGCGGGCTGCTCGAGTGGTGGCCCGGCGAACCCCTCTCCGTGGTGCCGCTCGACTGCGACCCGCGCAGCGCCCTCGTCGCCGCCCGCACCCCGGAGGCGCTCACCGCCCTGCGCGCCGCCGTCGAGCACGTGGTGCTCCCCGGCACCCACTGACCGCCGCGGCCGCGGCGACCTGGGGACACCGCGGTCGCGCGACGACCGCCACCTCCCCAGGCCCGCGCCGCGCGGCGGCGCCGCGGCCCCACCACCGGGTACCGCGCACGCGCCGTTGAGGGTCGGCAGGGAGACCCTCAACACCCCGGCGTCAGCAGGAAGATCCGACCGCGTCTGCCCGGGCAGGAGGGCGCAGCTCGTCACACGTTCTGCGGCATTCGTCCACGTCCGTGACACATCGCACCGACTCGCGTCCCCCCGAAGCGCGATGGTGGCCGCACGGGGGTTTGCTCGCGCGTCGACGGCTTGCGTCGTCGATTCGAGGTAGGTGCGAAGCGCGCTCCCCTTCTAACTCGTTTCGACCCGTGAGGGACACGATGGCCGACACCACCAGCACCACGAATTCCACGAGCACTGCCGCCCCGGCGGCAGCTGCCTCGAAGCCCGCGACCAACGGAACGTCGCCGGCTGCGAAGCCGACGCCGGCCGCCGCGAAGACGACCGCCGCCGCGAAGCCTGCGGCCAAGGCGACCGCCGCGAAGCCGGCCGCCAAGGCCACCGCCGCGAAGACCACGGCCGCCGCGAAGAAGCCGGCCGCCAAGGCCGCGACCGCCGCGAAGTCGACGACCGCCGCGAAGAAGCCGGCCGCCAAGAAGCCGGCGACCCGCGCGACCGCCGCTCGCAAGACCACCACCGCGACCGCCGCGGCGAAGAAGCCGGCGGCCCGTCGCACGACGACCGCCGCGAAGGGTTCGACCGCCGCCGAGGCGAAGGCCACGGTCGCGTCCGCGAAGCGCACCGCGACCAGCGCGAAGTCGAGCGCCGCCAAGACCGAGACGGCCGCGAAGACCACGCTGACCCAGGCCCGCAAGACGGTGTCCTCGGCCACGAAGGACATCCGCGAGGTCGCCTCCGAGCGCACCGCGAAGCTCCGCACCACCGCCGACGAGCGCACCGCCAAGCTGCGCGCCACCGCCGACGAGCGCACCGCGAAGCTCCGTGCGACCGCCGACGAGCGCACCGCAGAGCTCCGCGCCCAGGCGACCGCCCGCACGAACGACGCCAAGTCGGCCGCGTCCGACAACGCGAAGTCCGCGTTCGAGCAGGTCGAGCGCGCCGCCCGCATCCAGCTCGGCGCCCTGCTCGTCGCCCGCGACGAGATCCAGTCCCGGATCGACAAGGTCTCGGCCTTCTTCAACTCGGAGACCGAGCGCACGAAGCAGCTCAAGAAGTTCGAGAAGCGCGGCAAGACCTCCATCACGAGCACGCAGAAGGAGATCAAGGCCCGCCGCCTCAAGGCCGTCGCCGACCGCGACAAGGCCATCGAGTCGATCAAGTCGCAGGTCAGCGAGGCCCGCGAGACGGTCGGCTCCTACGCCGACAAGGTCGCTGCGCCCGTCGCCGACACCCGCAAGGCGCTCGAGAACCGCTTCCAGCGCGCCGCGTAACCCACGCGCCACCTGTCGGCGCGCTGCCTGAGCGCGCCGCCCGCGGACCGCTGCTTCTCCGTGCAGCGCCCGCGTCGACCGACGCCTCGTCGCCCGCCCGGGCGGCGGGGCGTCGTCGCTTGTGCGCCCAGACCACGAGCCCACCGGACCGCGGACCGCTTTCACACACGGACCCCTTCTACAATGGGCGGCATGGCCGAAACCGTCACGCTGCCGTCCGAGGACCAGATCCGGGAAGCGCTCACCGGCGTCATCGATCCGGAGCTCAAGCGCTCGGTCGTCGAACTCGGCATGGTCCGCTCGGTCGAGATCGCCGACACCGGCCACGTCGCGGTGAAGATCTCCCTCACCACGGGCGGCTGCCCGCTGAAGGGCACGTTCACCACCGACGTCAACGACCGCGTCGGCTCCGTCGAGGGCGTGAGCTCCGTCGACGTCACCTTCGACGTCCTCTCCCCCGAGGAGAAGGACGCCCTCAAGAAGAAGCTCGGCATGCCCGGCGGCCTGCCGAGCGGCGCGCTCGCCACGATCGGCCAGATCCTCTGCATCGGGTCCGGCAAGGGCGGCGTCGGCAAGTCGTCGATCACCTCCAACCTCGCGGTCGCGCTCGCTCGTGAGGGCAAGACGGTCGGCGTCCTCGACGCCGACGTGTGGGGCTACTCGATCCCGCGCATGTTCGGGCTCGGCGGCCAGAAGCCGCCGGTCAACGCCGAACGCAAGATCGTGCCGCTCGAGGCCCACGGCGTGAAGGTCATGTCGATCGGCTTCTTCGTCGAGGAGGACAGCGCCGTCGTGTGGCGCGGTCCGATGCTCCACAAGGCGCTCACCCAGTTCCTCCAGGACGTCGCCTGGGGCGACCTCGACTTCCTCCTCATCGACCTTCCGCCGGGCACCGGCGACGTCTCGATGACGCTCGCGCAGCTCGTGCCGCAGTCGGAGTTCGTGCTCATCACGACCCCTCAGGACACCGCACAGAAGGTCGCCCGTCGCGCCGCGGAGATGGCCGACAAGGTCAGTATCCCGGTGGCCGGTGTCATCGAGAACATGGCCGGCTTCGTCACCCCCGGCGGCGAGCGGTTCGAGATCTTCGGCCGCGGCGGCGGCCAGGCCCTCGCCGACGAGATCGACGTCCCGCTCCTGGGCTCCGTGCCGATCACGATGCCGCTGCGTGAACAGGCCGACGCCGGCGAGCCGCTCGTCTCCCTCGACCCGGACGATCCCGCCGCCCAGGCGGTGCGTTCGGTCGCCCGCGGCGTCATCGCGATGGCGCCGCCGCGTGTCGTCGTCGCGCCCGAGCCGCTCGGGATGACGCTCCCGATGGCCGGCTAGCACCGCGGGCGCGCCGGCCCGGCCCGCCATCGCATACCGCCGGTCCGACGATCGGCGGCAAACCGACACCACCCGCCGCCCGGTGCGCGCCATGATCGTGGCGTGTTCGGTCGTAGCGATCCACCCTCCAGCGGGCTCCCCGGCGCAGCGCCGTCGGCCCTCGGCGGGCTGCCCGGCTCGGGCGCCGTCTCACTCGGGAAGGCCGAGCCGGCGCGCACGCCGGCCGAGCCCGGCGAGTCGTGGCAGCTCGGCTCGCTGGGGACGCTCGCGTTCCTGATCGTCGCGCTGGCCGCCGCCACGTACGGCTTCGCCGCCGACCGCCAGCACCGCAAGGACGACCCCGTCGACCAGGCGTCCCGCGGCGCGATCACCGCGACGTCCGCGCTGTCGTTCACGTCGACCGAGCGCTTCGCCGCCGCGCTGGACCACCTGCGCGCGAAGGCCCCGGCCGGAGCGCGGCTCGCGTCGCTCACCGTCGCCCCCGACGACCTCCACGGCTCCCTCGTCTCGACCGACGGCGAGGACCTCTACGTGAGCGTCGATCCGTCGCTGGGCGCGACGGTCCGCCACACCGGCATGGGCATGAACGGGCTCGCCGGCCTCGCGCTGAACCGCATCCCGACCGACGCCCCGAGTCGGATCGTGCGCGTCGCCGGGCAGAAGCTCCATCTCGCCGCCGCCGACCTCGACCACCTCTCCTTCAGCAGCTCCGCCGTCCCCGGCACCCCCGGTAGCTGGAGCGCCACCTACACGCACGGCTTCAGGACCACGCTCGTGCAGGCCGCCCTCGACGGCACCGACGTGCGCCTGACCGGCCAACCCGACGCCGACGCCCGCGCGCAGCTCCGCGACGCGCAGCGCCGCATCGCCGCAGCCAAGACGGCCGCGGCCCGCGCCCTCCGAAAGGCCCAGCAGCGATGAAGCCGCTCCGCTCCTACCTCGCGCTCGCCGCCACGGCCGCGCTGATCTTCCTCGGCCTGTGGGCGCTCCTCGCGCTGGCCCGCTTCGGGTCGTGCGCGTCGGGCGGGGTGTACGTGTCGGCGCGGGAGTGCGCGCCCGGGACCGGACTGAAGATCGTCGAGCTCATGGTCTCGATCTTCGGGACGCTGATCCTGGGCGGGATGGCGGTCGCGTTCGGCGGCAGCCGCGCGGCCTGGGCGATCATCGGCCTCATCGGCGGGATGCTCGCGAGCTATTTCCTCGTGACCGCCCTCGGCCCGGACCTCGCGGCCGCCGGGACCACCTCCGACGCCGCCCCGGCCCTGATCGCCGGCGCGGTCTGCGCGGCGATCTCGCTGCCGTTCCTCTGGCAGGCCGTTCGACCGGCCGGCCGCGGAGCCGCCGACACCGGCGTCGTCATCGGCATCATGGCCGTGCTC
>JAVHXX010000391.1 GCA_031119595.1 Patulibacter sp.
GCGAGGAGGCGGTCTTCGAAACGGGGATCGGTGGGCGTGGTCATGACGCGACCTCCAGGGACTGGGTGAGGACGGGCGATTCCTCGTCGCCCGCGATGGTGGACAGGTGCTCGCGGACGGCGCGGCGCGCGCGGTGGAGCCGCACGCGCGCCGCGACCGGGCGGATCCCGAGCACTGCGGCAGCCTCGGCCACCGACAGGTCGTCGAGGGCGACGAGCTCGAGGACGGCCCGCTCGCCGTCGCCGAGGCGGTCGATCGCGGCGAGCAGCACGCGCGACTGCGCGGCGGCGTCGATGCGTTCCTGCATGCGCTCGTAGTCGTCGGACTCGAGCAGGCGACGGCCGCTGATGCGGGCGTTCGCGCTGCGCTCGCGTGCGGCGCGGCGGCGCTCCGCGGAGACCGTGATCCGTGCGACGCCGTAGAGCCAGGCGACCGGCGTGCCCCGCGACGGGTCGTACGTGGCGGCGGAGTCGATGACCGCGAGGAAGATCTCCGCGGTCAGGTCGGCGGCGAGCGAGGGATCGACGACGCGGCGCGCGACGAAGCGCTGCACCGCCTCCACGTGCTCGGCATAGAACGCCTCGAGCGCCGCCGGGTCGTGCGCGATGCGCGGGATGTGTTCGGGTGTCATGTCCGCTCTTGGGCGCGCACGGAGGAAGCGTTACGCGTGCGGCGCGTCACGGCACCCGGTTCGTCCCCCGAACGGCCGCGGGGGCCGGGCACCGGCGTGGTGCCCGGCCCCCGCGTGGCCGATCCGAGGAGGCGTGGCGCGCTACGCGAGCAGGCCGCGCACCTTCGAGATGACGTGGTCGGTGGTCATGCCGTACTTCTCGAGGACGACGTCCGCGGGAGCCGACGCGCCGAAGCGGTCGATGGACACGTGGGCCTGCGCGTAGCGCTCCCAGCCCATGCGGATGCCCGCCTCGACGGAGACGGTCGGAAGGCCCTTCGGCAGGACCTCGTCGCGGTAGACCTGGTCCTGGTCCTCGAAGAGCTCCCACGACGGCAGCGACACCACGCGTACGTGGACGCCGTCGGCGGCGAGCTCCTCCTGCGCCTGCAGCGCGAGCGAGATCTCGGAGCCGGTCGCGACGATCGCGGCGACCTCGTCGCCACCCGCCGGGGACAGGACGTAGCCGCCGAGGCCGACGCCCTGGACCGTGCCGTACTTCGTGCGGTCGATGACCGGGAGGTCCTGGCGACTGAGGATCAGGACGGCCGGGCCGTCGATCTCCTCGAGGATCACGCGCCACGCCTCGCCGGTCTCGGTGGCGTCCGCCGGGCGGAGCACGACGAGGTTCGGGATGGCGCGCAGCGCGGCGAGGTGCTCGACCGGCTGGTGGGTCGGACCGTCCTCGCCGAGCGCGACGGAGTCGTGGGTGTAGACCCAGGTGGAGTGCAGGTGCATCAGCGCCGAGAGGCGGATGGAGCTGCGCATGTAGTCGGCGAACTGCAGGAACGTGGAGCCGTACGGGCGGACGATGCCGCCGTGCGCGGCCATGCCGTTCACGATGCCGCCCATCGCGTGCTCACGCACACCGAAGAAGACGTTGCGGCCGGCGGCCTCGTGCGTGAACTGCTCGGACTTCGGGAAGATCGTCTTCGTCGACTCGGTGAGGTCGGCGGCGCCACCGACCATCGTCGGGACGGCGGCCTCGAAGGCGGCCATGATCGTCGCGCCGGCGGAGCGGGTGGCGACCTTGTCCTTCTCCCAGGTGGTCGGGATCACGTCGGCGAGGGGCTTCGCCGGCTTGCCGGCGAGCGCGGCGGTCCAGACGGCGGCCTGCTCCGGGTTCGCGGACTCCCACGCCTGGAAGCGCTGGTTCCATTCGGAGTGCGCCTCGCCGCCGCGGGCGACCGCGCTGAACGCCTTGTAGACCTCGTCCGGGATGGAGAAGGTCGCGTCGGGGTCGACGCCGAGCGCCTCCTTCGTGAGTCGCACCTCCTCGTCGCCGAGGGCCGCACCGTGCGACTTGCTCGTGCCCTGCTTGTTGGGCGACGGGTATCCGATGATCGAGTGCACGTGGATGAGCGTCGGCCGCTCGGTCTCGGCGTGGGCCGCGTCGATCGCGCGGCGGAGCGAGTCGAGGTCGTCGGCGTCGCCGACGTCCAGGACGTGCCAGCCGTAGGCCTCGAACCGCGCCGAGACGTCCTCGCGCGAGAACGACAGCGAGGTCGGGCCGTCGAGCGAGATGTCGTTGTCGTCGTAGAACCAGGTGAGCTTGCCGAGGCCGATCTGGCCGGCGATCGAGGCCGTCTCGGCCGAGATGCCCTCCATCAGGTCGCCGTCGGAGACGACCGCGTAGGTGTGGTGGTCGACGATCTCCTCGCCGAACTGCTCGCGCAGGAAGACCTCCGCCATCGCCATGCCGACCGAGTTGGCCGTGCCCTGGCCGAGCGGGCCGGTGGTGATCTCGACGCCCGGGGTGCGGGTCGGGTGCTCGAGCTCCGGGTGGCCGGGGGTCTTCGAGTCCCACTGGCGGAACTGCTTGAGGTCCTCGATGGAGAGGTCGTAGCCGGAGAGGTGCAGCGCCGTGTAGAGCCACATCGACCCGTGACCACACGACAGCACGAGGCGGTCACGGTCGGGCCAGTGCGGATCCTTCGGGTCGTGCTTGAGGACCTCGCCGTACATCAGGTACGCGAGGCCGGCCATGCCCATCGGCATCCCGGGGTGACCGCTGTTCGCCTTCTGGATGGCGTCCATCGTCAGCGTGCGTACGGCAGTGACGCAACTGCGTTCGGTGTCGTTCATGCGGAGGTCCCAGGTCGGTGAGCCATGTACTCCGGCCCATGCTAGGTGGCCGGGGCGGGAGCATGTTGCTCGGTGGGGGCGCCCACGAACCGGTGCGACCGAACTCCCCGCACCCTGCGGTCTCGGGACCGCGGTCGAAACCGTGCACCCGCGGTCGCGCAGCGCGGATCTGCGTCCCCGATCCGTCCCGGCGGACCTCGAACGGAGGGCTAGCTGGCGCGCAGGACGGCGTGCAGGACCGCGACCAACCGTCTGCGAGCGTGTTCCCGTGGTCGACGACATGTTCGTGCGACGGATCCCCCGCACCCACCTCCTGCTCTGCCTCGCGGTGCTCAGCCTCGGCGCCGTGCCTGCCTCGGCCGGGGCGGCGCAGCGTGAACACGCGAGCTACCGCACCGCCGTGCTGCCCTCCGGCACGGTGGCGGCGACCGCTGCGCGGGCCGGACGGCCCGCGTCGAAGCTCACCCGCATCGACTTCCGCAGCCGGGCACGCTTCTCGCTCGCCGGCCTGCGCTGGTCGACGGCCCAGCCGCTGACGGGCCGCATGCGCGCCCAGACCGCCGACGGCTCGTGGACCGCCTGGACCGACCTCGAGAGCGGTGAGGAGGGCGACGACGGCGTCGCCGAGGTCCCGGGCAGCCGTGCGGGCGCGGCGGCGGCACGCCGCACGGCCGTGATCGGCCGTGAGGGCTCCACGGAGCCGACCTGGACCGGCCCGTCGCATCGCCTGCAGGTGGAGCTCACGAGCCCGCGGCCACGCGGCCTGCGGGCGGCGCTCGTCGACGTACGCGGGAAGATCCCGGCCGTGGCCTCCGCCGCGCGGGACGCCACCTCCGACCTCGCCGGGATCCAGCCCCGGACCGCCTGGGACCCGGACGACCGGTGCAAGCCGCGCGCGAACGCGTCGATCGGGTCGGTGCAGGCCGTGGTGGTCCACCACACGGTCAACAGCAACACGTACTCGCAGGACCAGGTCCCGGCGATGATCCTCGGCATCTGCCTCTTCCACCGCAACTCCAACGGCTGGAACGACATCGGCTACAACGTGGTCGTCGACCGGTTCGGCGGCGCCTGGGAGGGCCGCGCCGGTGGCCTCACGAACGCCGTCATCGGCGCGCAGGCGCAGGGCTTCAACACGGTCACCGCGGGCATCTCGATGCTCGGCGACTATTCGAAGGTGTCCCCGCCGCCGGCGCAGGTCGCGACGGTCGAGCGGGTGGCGGCGTGGAAGCTCGCGGTGGCCGGTGTGCCGCGGACCGGCGTGGTCACGCTCACGAGCGCCGGCGGGTCGCTGTCGCGCTATTCCGAGGGCCAGACCGTCACGTTGCCCCGTGTGTTCGGCCACCGCGACGTCGGGCTGACCGAGTGTCCGGGGAACGTCGGGTACACGATCCTCGACGGCGTCCGCGCGGCCGTCGCCGCCGCGAACCCGATCCTGCCCACGGCCCTCCCGGCGCTGCCCGCCACGACGCCCGTCCCCGTGAGCATCAGCATCGCCACGAGGACACGGCTCGCGGCCGGGGCCACCACGACCGTCGCGGGCCACGCCCGACAGGGCGCCGCGGGGCTGAAGCAGGCGACCGTCGCGCTGCAGGTGAGCCCGGACGGCACGGCGTGGACGAGCGTCGCCACGGCACGGACCGCGAGCAACGGGAAGTACGCGTTCCGGCGGAAGTTCAGCCGCTCGTGGCAGCTGCGCGTGGTGCGCACCGACGGCGACGGCGGCACCTCGAAGACCGTCGCGATGGTGCTCGTGCCGACGCTCTCGCTCACCGTGCCGAAGCGGCTGCCGGTCAACA
>JAVHXX010000392.1 GCA_031119595.1 Patulibacter sp.
CTCCTCCACCCCGCGCCACCGCCGGTCGTCCGGGACGGCGCGCTGCCACGGCTGGCCCGCGATCCGCCGACGCCTGCCTGGCGCTGTGCGATGCGGCGCCCGCGGGCCGAGCCACGGCCCGCCGGGCCGCCGTCACCGGCTCCCGGGCCGCCGGAGGTGAGGTCGAAGTCCACGTCCGTGTGAACGTCGCGTTCAGCGACGCAGCGGAGTCCCGGTCGCCGTTTCTGGACGAATCGGCGGTGACCGGGCCGGAAACCACCGAGGGGCGGGCCGTGCGGCCCGCCCCTCGAGATGGTGCGACTGAGAGTCGGATGGGTCCGGCCATGGTCGGTCCTGGGCCTCACGGCCCGACCGCGTGTCGACCGGGGGACGCAGTTACTGGATGTGCTTGTAGACCGCGAACATCGGGAGGTACATCGAGATGACGACGAAGCCGACGATGCCACCGATCACGATGATCATGATCGGCTCGATGATCGACGTGAGCGACTTGACGGCCGCGTCGACCTGGTCCTCGTAGAAGTCGGCGATCTTGCCGAGCATCTCCTCCATCTGCCCGGTCTCCTCGCCGACGGCCACCATGTGGGTGACCATGGCCGGGAACACGGGGGTCTGGCGGAGCGGTCCGGTGATCGTGCCGCCGGCCTTGACGCTCGCGATGACGTCCTCCATGGCCTTCTCGACGACGTAGTTGCCGGACGTCTTGCCGGTCACGTCGAGGGCGAGGAGCAGCGGCACGCCGGCGCCGGTGAGGGCCGAGAGGGTGCGGCTCCAGCGGGCGAGCGCGATCTTCTGCACGATCGTGCCGATCTGCATAGGCAGGCGGAGCGTGAACCGCTCCCAGACCTGACGGCCGCCCTCGGTCTTGCGCCAGCGCTTGAAGAGGAAGATCGCCAGCGCGATGCCCGGGAACAGGAAGAGCGCGTTGTGCTTCATCAGGTTCGAGGCCCCGACGGTGTACTGCGTGAGCTTCGGGAGCTCGGCGCCGAGGCCGTCGAAGATCTTCGCAAACGCGGGGACGATGAACAGGAGCATCGCCGAGAGCACCGTCATCGCGAACACGAACACGACGGTCGGGTAGACCATCGCGGACTTCACCTGGCGGCGGAGCTTGTCGGCAGCCTCGAGCTGGTCGGCGACGCGCAGCAGCGAGGAGTCGAGCACACCGCCGGTCTCACCGGCGCGCACCATCGACACGTAGAGCTGGTTGAAGATCTTCGGGTGCTTCTCGAGCGCGTCCGAGAACGGGAGGCCGGCTTCGACCTCCTTGCTGATCTCCTGGAGCGCGCCCTGCAGGATCTTGTTCTGCGTCTGCGCCTCGATGATCATCAGCGCGCGCAGGATCGTCATGCCCGAGCCGATCATCGTCGACAGCTGGCGGGTCATGATCGTGAGATCGGTGCCCTTGACCCCGCCGAAGCCCGGGATCGTGATCTCCTTGGAGGTCTGCTTGTCCTTGACCTCGAGGACGACCAGGCCCTTCTGCTTCAGCTGGTCGATGACCGCGTTGCGGTTGTCCCCCTCGAGGGTGCCGCTCGACTGCGCGCCCATGGCGTCGACAGCCTTCCAGACGAAGGTGCTCATAGTCGGTGGGTTCCGGTCGCTTCTTCTGGGCTACGCGGCCATGGAGGACATGCCCGAACCCATGAGGCGCTTGAGCTCCTCGATGTCGTTCGAGCGTTCTTCGGCGAGGCTGCGCGAGATCACGCCGTGACGGACGAGCGCGGCGAGCGCGGCGTCCATCGTCTGCATGCCGACCTGCGAGCCGGTCTGGATCGCGGAGAAGATCTGATGGGTCTTGCCCTCGCGGATGAGGTTGCGGATGGCCGGCGTCGGTACGAGGACCTCGCAGGCGCAGACGCGGCCGGCGCCGTCGGCGGTCGGCAGGAGCTGCTGGGTCACCACGCCCTGGAGCGCGGTCGAGAGCTGCACGCGGATCTGCTGCTGCTGGGCTGCCGGGAAGACGTCGACGATGCGGTCGATGGTCTGCGGGGCGCTCTGCGTGTGCAGGGTCGCGAAGACGAGGTGGCCGGTCTCGGCGGCGGTCAGGGCCGTGTGGATGGTCTCCTGGTCGCGCATCTCGCCGACGAGGATGACGTCCGGGTCCTGGCGGAGCGCGGCGCGGAGGGCGAGCGAGAAGCTCGGCGCGTCCGCCCCCACCTCACGCTGGTTGACCATGCAGCGCTTGTGACGGTGCAGGAACTCGATCGGATCCTCGACGGTCATGATGTGCTCGTCGCGGGTCATGTTGATCTCGTTGATCATCGCGGCGAGCGTCGTCGACTTGCCGGAGCCGGTCGGGCCGGTCACGAGCACGAAGCCACGCGGCTTCTCCGTCATGTCCTTCAGGACCGGCGGGAGGCTGAGCTGCTCGAGCGTCGCGATGTCGCTCGGGATCACACGGAAGGCGGCGCCGAGGGCCCCGCGCTGGAAGTACACGTTGACGCGGAAGCGGCCCGTGCCGGACGAGCCGTACGCGAAGTCCAGCTGCCAGTCGTTCTCGAGACGCTGACGCTGGTCGTTGTTGAGGATCGAGTAGATGATCTCCCGCGTGTCCGTCGGCGAAAGTCGCGGGTGACCCTCGAGCGGCGTGAGCCGGCCGCGGATGCGCACCATCGGCGGCAGTCCAGCGGTCAGATGCAGGTCCGACGCCCGGCGTCGGAGCGTCTCCATCAGCAGGTCAGCGAAATCGAAGTCCACGGTCTGTAACTCGGCGGTTCGGGGGAGGTTCTTGAGGGAGGGCGGGCGAAAAGCGGGCACTTCGGGACGGACGGGCGCGTGGGCGCCGCGGCGGCCTAGGTGGTGCCGCAGACGCGCGCGACCTCTTGGATGGACGTCATGCCCGCGGCGACCTTGGCGATGCCGTCGTCGCGGAGGGTGCGCATGCCGCTGGCACGCGCGACCTCGCCGATCTGGTCGGCGGTGGCGTGGGCGGTGATCAGCTCACGGATGTCGTCGTTGTTCGACATCACCTCGTAGAGGCCGAGGCGTCCCTTGTAGCCGGTGTGCCCGCAGCGCGAGCAGCCCTTCGGCTCGAAGGCCTTGAGCGGCTGGGCGAGATCGAAGCCGTTCACCTTGAGGACGTCGACGGAGAGTTCCGTCTCGGCCTTGCAGTGCTTGCAGAGCTTGCGGGCGAGGCGCTGGGCGACGACCGTCTCCACCGACGAGGCGATGAGGAACGGCTCGATGCCCATCTCCATCAGACGCGACACGGCGCTCGGAGCGTCGTTCGTGTGGAGCGTCGAGAGCACGAGGTGGCCGGTGAGGGCCGACTCGATCGCGATCTGGGCGGTCTCCTTGTCGCGGATCTCGCCGACCATGATGACGTCCGGGTCGGCACGCATCAGGGCGCGCAGCCCGGTCGCGAACGAGAGGCCCGCCTTCGGGTTGACCTGCACCTGGTTGACGCCGGCGAGCTGGTACTCGACCGGGTCCTCGATGGTGATGATGTTCTTCTCGGGCGTGTTGATCGCCCCGAGCGCGGCGTACAGCGTGGTCGACTTGCCGGAGCCCGTCGGGCCGGTCACGAGGACGGCGCCGTAGGCCTGGTGGAAGCCGGTCTCGAAGCGGTGACGCTCCTCGTCGCGCATGCCGAGGATGTCGAGGTCCATGACGACGTTCGACTTGTCGAGGATGCGCATGATGACCGCCTCGCCGTGCACGCTCGGGAGCGTCACGACACGGAGGTCGAGCTTGTGGCCGTCGATCGAGAGCGAGATGCGACCGTCCTGCGGGATCCGGCGCTCGGCGATGTCGAGGGTGGCCATGATCTTCACGCGGGAGACGACGCCGGCGGCCATCTTCTTCGGGACGTCGGCGGCATCGACGAGCACGCCGTCGACGCGGTAGCGAACGCGCATGCCGAACTCGCCGGCCTGGAGGTGGATGTCCGAGGCGCCGCGTTCGACGGCCTGCGCGACGACCTGGTTCACGAGCTTGATGACCGGGGCATCGTCGACGCCGCCGCGGAGGTCGACGACGCCGCCGTTGTCGTCGTCGTCGAGTTCCTCGACGCCCTCGCCGGAGACGACGTCGTCGAGACGGGTCAGGCGGGAGATCGCTGTGGCGACGTCCTCGCGGGAGGCGACGACGGGGCGCACGTCGAGGCCCGTCATCAGGGAGATGTCGTCGATGACGATGATGTTCGCCGGATCGACCATCGCGACCATCACGACGCGGTCGGTGATCATCTTCACCGGCAGCGCCTCGTACCGCTTGGCGGCGGCGGGGTCGATGAGGTTGGACGCGGCGAAGTCGACCTTGAAGGTCGAGAGGTCGATCAGCTCGATGCCGTGGCGCTCGGAGACCGCGCGGGCCATGCCCTCGGGCGAGATCGCGTTCGTCTCGGTGAGGATCGCCTCGGGGAGACGGCCCTGTTCGGCGGCGACCTCGCGGGCGCTGGCGATCTGGGCCTCGGTGAGGAGGCCGAGCGCCATCGCGGCGTCGAGGTCGGTGCGGCAGTGGCGGGCGATGCCGGACGGGCGGCTCAGGCCGTCGAGCAGCAGCTCGCCGTCCTCGCCGACGGTCGGATCGAACTCCGCGACGTCATCGTC
>JAVHXX010000393.1 GCA_031119595.1 Patulibacter sp.
GCAGCCCACGCTGGAGCGTGCGCTTGTGGAGCTCGGCGGCGTGGCCCACCTGCGGCACGCGGAGGAGGTCGAAGAGGGCCTGGAGACTGATGCGCTCGGTGTCGAGCTCGAAGGTGTCGGCGGTGCGGACGATGCGCACGTCGCCGAGCATCTGGCCCTTCGTGGTGAGGAAGGTGCCGTAGGCGCCGCAGCCCGGCTCGATCGCGATCACGTCCTGGGTGACCTGGCCGTTGAGGCACTCCGCGGCGTCGTCGCCGGACAGCGCGAGCTTGCCGCGCTCGGAACGATCGAGCAGCGCGGCGCCGCAGCGGAACGCCCTCTCGGCGTCGGGGCCGAGCGTCGCGATCTCGATCGCGGGGGACTCGGTGGACTGCTGGGGAACGGCCACGGCAGGGAGGCTAGCCGCACAAGCGAGACGCTTGCGCCCGTTGCTGGACACCGGGTCGATCGGGGACCCCGGAACGGCGCGCGTCCGCGGCTGGTACCCCCGGGCGGGCGGGCGCGTCCCTCCGGCGCGGCCGGTCGAGCCGAGGCGGCTAGTACCGCGGTGGACGCTGCAGGCGACGGGTCGCGCCGCCGAACACGGTCTGCGCGAGGTACTCGGCGACGGCCGGTGCCGGGTGGCGCTGCGCGGCGGCGTCCTTGCCGCGACCCAGGCGCCAGAGCTGGGTGGTGTACCAGGTGAGCTCGGACAGGTCGTCGAGCGTCTTCACCCCGATCTGCAGCTCGCGGGCCGGCGGGATCGCCGGGAGCGTGCCGTCGATGAGCTTGCCCGCGATGGCGGGGTCGACGCAGGTCGGGCGGCCGAGCCCGACGAGGTCGATCGCGCCGCCGGCGAGGGCCTCGTCCATCGCCGTGCGCGAACGCAGGCCGCCGGTGAGCATGAGCGGCATGCTCGCCCGCGTGCGGACCGCCTCGGCGTAGTCGAGGAAGTAGGCCTCGCGCTGCTTCGTGCTCTCGCGCTGCTCCTTGACCACACCCATCATGGCCGCCTTCTCGTAGGTGCCGCCGGAGATCTCGAGGAGGTCGAGGTGGCCCTCGGCGGAAAGGGCGTCGACGACGCCCATCGACTCCTCCTCGGTGAAGCCGCCACGCTGGAAGTCGGCGGAGTTGAGCTTCACACCGAGCCCGGCCTCCGGGCCGATCCGCTCACGCGTGGCCCGCACGACCTCGAGCAGGAACCGCATGCGTCGCTCCGGGTCGCCGCCCCACTCGTCCGTGCGCTGGTTCGTGATCGGGGAGAGGAACTGGCTCGAGAGGTAGCCGTGCGCGCTGTGGATCTGGACGCCGTCGAAGCCGGCCTTCACCGCGATCGCCGCGGTGGTCGCGAAGCGGTCGATGATCTCGTGGATCTCCGGGCTCGTGAGCGCGCGGGGCCGGGCGAACTGGCCGGAGATCTTCAGGCCGACAGGCGACGGCGCGACGGGATGATCGGAGAGGACCCGCGGGCTCTGGCGGCCCGGGTGGTTGATCTGGACCCAGGCTGCGTTGCCGCCCACGCGCGCGGCCGACGCCCACGCCTGGAGGCGCGAAAGGTCGCGCTCGTCCTCGACGACGACGTTGCGGGGCTCGCCGAGGGCGCGGCGGTCGACCATCACGTTGCCGGTGATCACGAGGCCGAAACGGCCGGCGCTCCAGCGGCGGTAGAGGGTCTCGAGCTGCCGCGTGGGCGCGTTGCGCAGGGTCCCGAGCTGCTCCGACAGCGCGGCCTTCACCAGGCGGTTCCCGAGCACCGTGCCGTTGGGCAGGGTGAAGGGCTGATCGATCGCTGCGGTCGTCGTCGCGTCGGACATGGGGCGACCCTACAACTTTCACGACTGTAAGTTGCGTGATCCCGCGACGGATCCGCGACGGACCGGGCGGGATACCACGCCGGACGCCGTCGACGGAGCCGGTACGCTGGGCCGCATGTCGCTCGCGGACACCTTCCAGTCGATCGTCGACTCGCTCCCGGGCGATTGGACGAACCTCGAGATCGATCTCCGCATCGCGGACGAGTCGCGGTACATCGACGCCGCGACCCTCCTGGTCACGTGCAACGCCCAGCCGTACTCGAAGTACGACCAGCACTGGAAGCTGCTCGTCGCCCACCATTTCGGTCACGCGGCCGCGGTGCCGGCGGTCCACGCGGCGCTGCGCCTCCTCGACGACGTCGCGATCGACGGCGAGCTGACGGTCCGCAGCGTGCGGACGGGTCGCGTCGAGGTCACCCAGACGTGGGGCCGCCCGGCCTCCGTCGTGCGCGAGTTCAAGCGCATCCGCGCGCAGTAGAACCCCCGTGGCGGCGCCGCGCCCACGGGGCTGCGGCGTAGCACGGTCGGGTGAACGGAGTGTGTGCCCGGGGGCACGGTGGCGTCGTTCCGCTTTGCGTGTGGTTAGGATCGCCACGCTATGGCTTCTTCTGCTCGTATTACCGGCCCATCCAAGGCTGAGTCCGTCCCCACGCGCGGTCTGTCCGCCTACGTCGCGGAGTTGGTCGGCACCCTGCTGCTCGTCTTCGCGATCGGTGCGGCGGCCTCTGCCAACTCGGAGGTCGGCCTCGGCTTCACCGACTTCGTCACGATCGGTCTCGTCCACGCCTTCGCGCTGACGGTCCTCATCGCCACGTTCGGCCGCTTCTCCGGCGGTCACTTCAACCCGGCGGTCACCGTCGCGCTCCTGATCCTCAAGAAGATCAGCCCGGCCAACGCCATCGGCTACATCGTCGTGCAGATCATCGGCGGCCTCCTCGGCGCGCTCGTGCTGTGGCTCGCGCTCGCCAGCGACATCCAGAACGTCGCCCACCTCGGCGCCGCCGCGCCGACGTCCGAGCTCATCGCCGGGAAGACCGGCATCTGGGGCGGCCTCATCTTCGAGGGCCTCGGCGTGTTCCTGCTCGTCGGCGCGGTCATCGCGACCGCCGTCGCTCCGGGCGGCGACCGCCGCTTCGCGCCGATCGTCATCGGTACCGCGCTCGGCGTCGCCAACCTGATCGCCGCACCGTTCACCGGTGGCGCGCTCAACCCGGCTCGCGCACTCGGCCCGGCCATCGTCGGCAACAGCTACGCCGGCCACGCCGGCACCACCCACATCGGTCCGTTCCTCGTGATCTACATCGCGGCCCCGCTGATCTTCGCGATCCTCGCGGCCGTCCTCTACAACGTGCTCCTCGGCGACGACCGTCACCGTGAGATCCGCGAGATCGACACGCTCAACGAAGAGACCGTCGCCTAGCCACGGCCTCCCCGCGGGCCCGTCCCGCGACCCACGCACCAACGTGATGCCCGAGGGCCCCGGCGCGATCCGCGCCGGGGCCCTCGCTCGTTCCGGACCTCGTCGATCGGCGGTCTCCCGGCATCCGCAGGGCGCCTGCAGACGCGGCGCCGGGCCGTGGAAGCACCCATCTAGACTCGGCGGCAATGGCTCGCCGTGTCACGTATTCGCGCAACATCACGCTGTCGTTGTCGCGGTCCTGTCAATGCGTGTGCAAGTACTGCGCCTTCGCGACGCGCAAGCCGCACCTGCGCACGCCGCAGGAGGTCGAGAAGCTCATCGACGGCGCGGCGCGGCGCGGCGTGAAGGAACTGCTCGTCCTCACCGGTGAGGCCCCGGAGACGATCCGCGGCGTGCGCGAGCAGCTCGCCGAGTGGGGGCACGCGTCGTTCCTCGACTACGTGATCTGGGCCTGCGAGCGCGGGCTCGACGCGGGCATGCTCCCGCACACGAACCTCGGGGTCCTCGAGAAGGACGAGCTCGCGCGCCTGCGCGAGGTGACGGCGTCGCAGGGGCTGATGCTCGAGTCGATCAGCGAGCGGCTGATGGAGACCGTGCACGCCGGCTCGCCGACGAAGCATCCGGCACGTCGCCTGGCGACGATCCGGGCCGCCGGCGAACTCCGCATCCCGTTCACGAGCGGCATCCTCGTCGGCATCGGCGAGACCCGCGACGAGCGCATCGCCTCGATCGCTGCGATCGGCGACCTCCACCGCGAGTTCGGACACATCCAGGAGGTGATCGTCCAGAACTTCGTCCCGCACCGCCGGTACTACGGCGAGGACACCGGCGCCGTGGCCACCGAGGCGGCCGAGCAGTACTGGCGCACGGGGCTCGGCACGCCGCCGGCCCTCGCGGCGCCCTCCTGGTCGAACGAGATCACCCTCGCCGACCTCGTCGAGGTGATCGAGGCGACCGGTGACCTCGTGCCCGGTGCGGGCGTGCAGGTGCCGCCGAACCTCTCCGACGTGTGGCCCGAACTCGTGCGCGCCGGCGCAACTGATCTCGGCGGCCTCTCGAGCAACGGCGACCACATCTCGCCCGAGCATCCGTTCCCGTCGCCGAAGCAGGTCCGTGAGCGCCTCGCCCCGGACGGCGTGTCGGTCGCGGAGCGGCTCTGCGCGCACGAGCGCTACCTCACCCAGGACTGGATCGCGCCGGCCGTCATGGACGTCGTGCGCACGAAGTACTGGAGCTTCCTGCCGTGGACGGCCCGCGCCGGCGACGACGCAGACGGCCCCGCGGACGCCGGCGCCGGCCGGGCGGGGCACGCCTACCCCGAGC
>JAVHXX010000394.1 GCA_031119595.1 Patulibacter sp.
CGCTCAAGAAGTACCACGACAAGCTCAACCCGACGTCGCTCGCGTTCGCCGGTGGCTTCGTCTGTGGCGAGGCCGGAATCTGCAAGACCCTGGGCCTCCCCGGACGGGAGACCGCCGGATGGCTGCTGGGCGAGATCGGCTCCGACATCTTCGACTGGGGGCAGATCCGCGACTTCTTCGTGGGACTCGTCAACGGCAACCCGGCCGACGCCGGCCTCGCCGCGGCCGGTCTGATCCCCATCGGCGGAACCGCCGAGAAGGTCGGCGGCACCGTCCTGAAGTTCGTGAAGCGGGCGAAGATCCCGCTGAACCGGATGATCCCGCTCGTGCCCAAGTTCATGGGCGAGAGCGACATCGCGGCGACCGTCCTCTTCAAGTACCTGACCTACAAGAGCCGCGCCCTCAAGAGTGCCGTCGACGATCTCGCCAGCACGATCGGTCCCGACAGCGGCCTCACGCGCAAGGTGCTCGACAAGTTCACGAACGGCGCCTACGGCTCGCTCCGCGGGAACAACCTCTCGCACCTGGGCGTGAGCCAGCTCATCAAGAGCGGCAACGACATCGAGAACTTCGCGAAGCTCTCCACGACGGTGCTCAAGCACGACCTCACGGGCCCCGAACGGTCGACGATCACCGCGAACATCACCAA
This sequence comes from Patulibacter sp., assembly GCA_031119595.1. Classification (GTDB taxonomy): domain Bacteria; phylum Actinomycetota; class Thermoleophilia; order Solirubrobacterales; family Solirubrobacteraceae; genus JAGIBJ01. The sequence goes on from JAVHXX010000394.1 coordinate 650, forward strand.
GTACTGGACCAACGGTGGGACCAAGACGCTCACGGCGGCCCAGACCGCGGAGGCGCAGGGGATCGAATCGACGATCCGTTACCTGCGGGACGACGACAGCGTGACGATCCTCGTGAGCGGCCGGCCGGACAGCACGCTCAGCCGTGCGGGCCCGGACGTGGTCGCGAAACGGACCCTGGCCAACGGGGACCGACAGCTGATCGTCGCCGAGGCGAAGGGCACGACGACGCTCAGCAGCCCGATGAGCCTGCGCAAGCTCCAGTCGAAGGTGGGCGGCCGGACCTACGTGCAGCCCTCACCGGAATGGCTCAGGGCCAACCGCTCCGGCGCGAGCGACTACATGGCGAAGCTCAAGGCATCCGGCAACGCCGGCCACCAGGAGGCGCACGAACTGCTCGACAGCCTGCGCCAAGGCCACCGCAACGTGGAGCTGGTCGTCGTGCAGGTTCGTCCCGACGCGCCCGGATCGCAGGCCTACGGCTCGGGCGTCGACGCTGCCGCGCGCATCCTCAAGCAGAACGAGGGCACCGGCCACGTCGGTTCGATCCACATCGTCGATGTACCGTTCTGATCCGATGCAGCTGCTTCGGCTTGACGACCTCCGCAACGGCCTCGCCGACGCCGAGCGCGAGGAACGCGATTCGCCCGGCCTCACCTCGGGTGAGCGGGCCGCTCGCGCCCGCCGATGGCTCGACCTCGGCGACGACCGGGAACGGTTCGCGGCACTCGCGACCGACTTCGGATCGACGGAGCACCTGCGGGTGCAGGTGGCGGGATTCGCCTTCCTCGCCGGCGATGCCGGAACCCGCGAGCAGATCGCGCGCGGCCTCGAGAAGCCCTACGCGCGGGACTTCGAGACGGCGGGCGTGCACTATCTGCTCGGCGACGACGACCGTGCGATCGACACCGGCGCCGACGACGTCGCCGTCGACCTCGCGCTCCTCCGCAGATCGGGCGACCCGGGTGGGATCGCCGCCGTGCGCGAGCGCCGCCTGATCCCGCACGCCACCGGCGCCGGCGACGGACCCCACGTGACGCACGCCGGCGACCCACTCACGCCTTGGGACTGGATCGAGGAGACCTTCCGGCTCGAAGCCGAACTCACCGGCACCGAGGTGCCCTCACACGAGGAGATGCTGCGGCGGCTCGGCGTGCTCACCGATGTTCCCCGACCTGGTCCGCCGGCGCCCCGTACCCCGCCCGCCGGTCTCCACCTCGAGGGCGACGGCGGCGTGCTCCTGCGGCCGTTCGAAGGCGGCAACGAGATCCAGCTCGGCGAGCCTGGCCAGCGCGGGGTGTGGGTCCGCGAGCAGTTCGACCTGTGGGGCGCGGCGCTGCTCGACGAACACGGCGAGCTGCACGAGTGGATCCTCGATCCGATCTACGCCGACTGGCGCCACGCAGCGATCGAGGGCGCGCGGATCTTCGGCGCGGACTACGACGCCCACACCGGGCGGGTGATGGAGCAGCTGGTGCTCCGCGCCGACGGCGATCCGGGCGAGGCGATCGCGGCTCCGACGCCGGAGGCTCCGCCCAGGCCGCCGCTGCCGACGATCCAGTGGGACGACCTCAACGAGACCTACGACCTCGAACTCCGCGACGACCTCGCCGCCGAACTCCGGGAATCGCGCAGCGGCGCAGGTTGGGACGCGAAGGTGCTCTTCCGGCCCTCGTTCGACCGCCACCCCGTCTCACCGCCCAGCCACACGAGCTGGCAGGACGCAGCCCACGCGGTCATCGACTGGCTGAAGGCCCATCGCGACGGGTACGGCGTGGCCGAGCTCGAACGGATCCTCGCCGACCCGGACGCGCACCGGCTCGAGGACCGCTAGCGCCGCCCACGCGTCGGCGCGGTCGCGTTGGGGTTCCCCGCCGCCTACCGCCCGACGTCCACGTGGGTCACGCCCACCAGCGGCCCCTGATGCCACGGGAGCTGGCTGAACGATGGCGTGCTCGGCGCGGTCCGGAACCGCACACGAATGGTGAAGCGGCCTGCGGGATAGGCCTCGCGGGAGATGGTCTTGCGGGCGATGGCACCGGCGCGGATGTCGTGGTCGTACTCGTAGACCGTGAAGTCATGGCGCGGTTTGCCCGGGCCACGCTCGGGGATGAGCGCGATCGAATAGCCGCTGCGGCGATCCGTGACGGCCTGGCGCGCGGTGAACCGCACGCGGATCCGCTTGTCGTCGACGGCCCACGCGCGGACCGGCGCGCGGACGTCGCCCGGGGTGACCGCCGGGAGCCTCACCCACGCGAGATGGCGGAAGCATGCGCCCTGCTCGATGGTCGTCGGATACACGCGGCAGATGCCGTCGTCGTAGACGATCCGACGGATCGTGTGTGCGGCCGGCGAGAGCGCGAGCCAGGCCTCCGCGTTCTCGGTGACGTTCATCGACACATCACGATGCTGGAACCCGACCGCCTTGCGGAGCGGCTTCACGTATCGCTGCACCACGAGGTACGCACCCTCGGGGCCGATCGGCCGGATCGTGCGCGGCTTGCCGTCGACCGCGACCGTGAGCGAGCGTGCCGCGGGGCCGAGCAGTCCCACGTCGACCGTGCGCGTCGGCGGGGAGCAGCCGCGCGGGAATCTCGCCGGCACCGTGTGGCCGGCGCGGTCGACCGCCAGCACGTTGTCCTGGCACACCGTGTTCGTCGCCGCGCCCGCCGCCGTCGGCTCGTGCAGCGCGATGCGCGCGTGGCCAGCACCGTCGACCGGATAACACCCGGACACGCCGTCCCTGCTCGTCCCGATCTGCATCGGATGCAGCACGCGCGCCGCCCCCGCGCCGCTGAGCAGCCCCACCCGCCCGGCGTCGTACCGGCCGACCTGGAAGCAGGCGTAGCCACGATCGGTGGTCCAGTAGCGCATCGCCCACGGCGCGCCGCCGTCGGGGTCCGGCACGCTGGTGGTGAGGAAGCGGATCGATCCGGCCGTGGGCGCACCGTTCGACCGGCCCGCCACCGGCGCGCCGCCACGCAGCGGCACCGGCTTGCCGTGCCCCAGCAGCGCGGTCGCGGCGACCGCCACGGCCCCCGCGCTCCCGACGCCGACCACGAGGATCGCGATGAGCGTGTGGCGCGCCCACCACCGACCCCGCCGCATCGGCGCAGCACCGGCACGAGCCGTCGCGATCTGCCGGGTGGCGGCCGCTTCGAGCTCGGCGCCGAGGCGGTCGAGCGGAGACTGGGTTCGGCTCATCGGGCGTCCTCCTCGATCTGCGCACGCAGCGCCTTCAGTCCTCGACTCACGCGCTGGCGCACCACGCCCTCGGAGCACTGCAGCCGCGCCGCGAGCTCCTCGTAGCTCTCGCCGTCGACGAGCCGAGCGAGGACCACCTCGCGCTGCTCCGCGGGCAGCCCGCCGACGGCATCGAGCGCGGGCGTGTCGGCGAGCAGTTCGAGACGGTCGGCGTCGCCGTCGAGCAGGTCGATCGGCTGCATCCCGAGCGCCTCGCGGGCCTGCATCTCGACCTGGCCGTGGCGCAGCGACGTGAGGAACGTGTTCCGCGCGATCCCGAAGAGCCACGCGCGCGCCGGTGCCGGCTGCGGCTCGTACCGTGGCACGCTGCGCAGCGCCTGCGCGAACGTCTCCGCGGTCAGGTCGAACGCGACCTCGACCTCCGGCACCCGCCGCCGGAAGTAGCTGAGCACCGCGGGCGCGTGCCGCCGATAGAAGGCGCCGAAGGCCGCCGCCTCGGTGCGGGCGGCCACGAGCAGCTGCTCGTCGGTTCGGCGGTCGGGACGCATCAGAGGTTGTATGTCGAGGCGCGGGCGTTTGTGACAGGGCCGAAGCGGCGCGGCCCGGGATGCCCGGGCGCTGCGCTTCGGGTCGTTGCACGCGTCCGTAGGGTGACACCGATGCTCCGTGCCACCCGGAAC
>JAVHXX010000395.1 GCA_031119595.1 Patulibacter sp.
AGCTCATCGGTGCCGGGTACGGCTCGGCCGGTGAGCGCTGCATGGCGATCTCCGTGGCCGTGCCCGTCGGCAAGGAGACCGGCGACAAGCTCGTCGCCGCGCTCGCCGAGAAGGTCAAGACGCTGACCGTCGGCGCGCCGACCGATCCGGCCAGCGACTACGGCCCGCTCGTGACGCAGGCCGCGAAGGACCGCGTGCTGGAGTACATCCAGATCGGTGTCGACGAGGGCGCGGAGCTCGTCGTCGACGGGCGCGAGGGCGACGTCGCCGGCGACCCGGACGGCTTCTACGTGGCCGGGACGCTCTTCGACCACGTCAAGCCCGAGCACCGCATCTACAAGGAGGAGATCTTCGGCCCTGCGCTCATGGTGGTGCGTGCCGACGATTTCGAGCAGGCGCTCGCCCTCCCGAGCGAGCACGACTACGGCAACGGCGCGGCCATCTTCACCCGCGACGGGCACACCGCCCGCGAGTTCGCACGCCGGATCGACACCGGGATGATCGGGATCAACGTGCCGATCCCGGTGCCGATCGCCTACCACACGTTCGGCGGCTGGAAGAAGAGCGGCTTCGGCGATCTCAACCAGCACGGCCCCGACTCGATCCGCTTCTACACGAAGACGAAGACCGTCACCCAGCGCTGGCCGAAGGGGACCGAAGAGGGCGGCGGAGCCTCGTTCGTGATCCCGACGATGGCCTAGGCTGGCCGCCCGACCCACCCTCCAGCCGCGAAGACGAGCATGACGACCTTCACCGACGGTCCCGCGCCCTACCACCTCTCCGACGACCAGCGCGACATCGCCACGATGGTCCGCGGGTTCGCCGACGCGCGGATCGCTCCGCACGCGGCCGACTGGGACCGGGACCATCACCTCCCGGTCGACGTGCTCCGCGAGGCCGCGGAGCTCGGGCTCGGCGCGATCTACTGCCGCGAGGACCACGGCGGCTCGGGGATGGGACGCCTCGACGCCGCCCTGATCTTCGAGGCGCTGGCGACCGGCTGCCCGACGATCTCGGCCTACATCTCGATCCACAACATGGCGGCGTGGATGATCGACACGTACGGCTCCGACGACCAACGCGCGCGGTGGATCCCGCCGATGGCCGCGATGGAGACGCTCGGCGCGTACTGCCTCACCGAGGCCGGCGCCGGGTCCGACGCGGCGTCGCTGCAGGCCCGCGCGGTGCGCGACGGCGACGAGTACGTGCTCGACGGCGTGAAGCAGTTCATCTCGGGGGCCGGGACCGCCGGGGTGTATGTGGTGATGGCCCGGACCGGCGGCGCCGGTCCGAAGGGCATCACGGCGTTCCTCATCGAGGACGGCACGCCCGGCCTGGGCTTCGGCAAGCAGGAGGAGAAGATGGGGTGGAAGGCGCAGCCGACCGCCCAGGTGATCCTCGACGGCTGCCGCATCCCGGCGGCGAACCGGCTCGGCGAGGAGGGCGAGGGCTTCCGGATCGCGATGAGCGGCCTCGACGGCGGCCGCCTGAACATCGGCGCGTGCTCGCTCGGCGGCGCGCAGTCGGCGCTCGAGAAGGCGATCGGCTATGTCGGCGAACGCGAGCAGTTCGGCGCGGCCATCGGGACCCTCCAGACGGTCCAGTTCGCCATCGCCGACATGGCCACCGAGCTCGAGATGGTCCGCACCTTCCTCTGGCGCGCCGCCTCGGCGCTGGACGCCGGCGATGCCGACAAGACCCGCCTCTGCGCGATGGCCAAGCGTGTCGCCACCGACGTGGGCCTCGAGGTCGCCGACCGGTCGCTCCAGCTCCACGGCGGCTACGGCTACCTGTCGGAGTACGGGGTCGAGAAGATCGTCCGCGACCTGCGCGTGCACAAGATCCTCGAGGGCACGAACGAGGTCATGCGCCTCATCGTGAGCCGCGACGTCCTGGGCCGCGGCGCATGAGCGCTTCCGGCTACGCGCCGCGCACCGCGCCGGCCGTCGATCCGCAGCCCGAGAGCACCGACGTCCTCGTCCGCACCGACGGCGCGCTCGGTCGCCTCACCCTGAACCGCCCGAAGGCGATCAACGCGCTCACGCTCGAGATGGTCCGCCAGCTGCACGTGGGCCTCGACCGGTTCGAGGCCGACCCGGACATCACCGTCGTGCTGATCGACGGTGCGGGTGAGCGTGGCTTGTGCGCGGGTGGCGACATCGTCGCGCTCTACGACTCCGTCCGCGACGGCAGCGACTCGGCCCGCATCTTCTGGACCGAGGAGTACGTGCTCAACGCGCGCATCGCCCGGTTCCCCAAGCCCATCGTGGCGGTGCTCGACGGCATCGTGATGGGCGGCGGCATCGGCCTCGGCGGCCACGCCTCGCATCGCCTCGCGACCGAGCGCCTCGTCTCGGCGATGCCCGAGGTCGGGATCGGCTTCGCTCCGGACGTCGGCGGCACCTGGCTCTTCACCCGCATCCCCGGCGAGCTCGGCACCCACCTCGCGCTGACCGGCGCCCGGCTCGGCGCCCACGACGCCGTCGCCGCGGGCCTCGCCGACCGCATCATCAGCTCGGAGGCGGTCGACGAGCTCGCGGCCGACCTGGCCCTCGGCGACCTCGCCGCCGCGCTCGAGCGGGCCGAGTCGGTCCCGGTCGACGCCCCCGCCGGCGACCTCGCGGACGCCCGCGACTGGATCGCCCAGGCGTACGTCCACGACACCGTCGAGGCGATCGTCGCCGCGCTGCAGGCCCGGCCGGAGGAGGCCGCGCACAAGGCGGCCACGCAGATCCTGCGGGCCTCGCCGACGTCGCTGAAGGTGACGCTCCGCGCGCTGCGCGAAGCCGCTGACCTGCCGAGCCTCGAGGTCGCGCTGCGTCACGAGCTGCGGATCTCCTGCGGCTTCACGACCGTCGGCGACTTCGTCGAGGGCGTGCGTGCGCAGGTCGTCGACAAGGACCGCACGCCCCGGTGGGACCCGGCCCGCCTCGAGGACGTCTCTCCCGACACCGTCGACCACTTCTTCGCCCCGCTCGGCGACCACGACCTGGACCTCGACGCAGACAGGACCCGCACCTCATGAGCTCTCCCATCCCAGGCGACGCCACCGTCGGCTTCATCGGCCTCGGCCACATGGGCGGTCCGATGGCCGTCAACCTCGCGAAGGCCGGCTACACGGTGCGCGGGTTCGACCTCGTGCCGGAGCTGCTCGCCGAGGCGCAGGCCGGCGGCGTGACGCCGGTCGGCAGCGTCGCCGAGGCCGTCGACGGCGCGGAGGTCGTGATCACCTCGCTGCCGAACGGCCGCCTCGTGCTCGGCGTCTACCGCGGCGACGACGGCGTGCTCGCGAACGCCGCCCCGGGCGCCCTGCTCATCGACACCTCCACGATCGATGTCGACGACGCCCGCACCGCCTCGGCCGAGGCGACCGCCGCCGGGCTCCGGCACCTCGACGCGCCCGTCTCGGGCGGGGTCGTCGGCGCCGCCGCCGGCACGCTCGCCTTCATGGTCGGCGGCACCGAGGAGAGCTTCGCCGCGGCGCAGCCGATCCTCGGCGTCCTCGGCGCCCGCGCCGTCCGCTGCGGCGACTCAGGCGCGGGCCAGGCCGTGAAGCTCTGCAACAACATGCTCCTCGCGATCCACCAGATCGGCGTGGGCGAGGCGTTCGCACTCGCGAAGGCCCTCGGCGTCGAGGACCAGGCGTTCTTCGACGTGGCCTCCGTCGCGACCGGTACCTGCTGGGCGCTCAACGTGAACTGCCCGGTGCCCGGCCCCGTGCCGGCGAGCCCGGCGAACCGCGACTACCAGCCCGGGTTCGCGGTGTCGCTCATGAACAAGGACCTCGGCCTGGCCCTCGCGGCCGTCGAGAAGAACGGCGTCCATGCCGAGCTCGGCAAGCACGCCGGCCAGGTCTACGGCGCACTCAACGAGGGCGACGCCGCGACGAAGGACTTCTCCGTCGTCTACCGGGACATCGCCGAGAAGTCCGGGCTCACCACCGGCACGGAGGCCACCCGATGAGCACCGCCGAGCAGACCTTCGCCACGCTCCTGCTGGAGCGTCACGGCCGCGTCGCCGTGATCACGCTCAACCGGCCCGAGGCGCTCAACGCCCTCAGCCAGGAGCTCATGCTCGAGCTCACCGGCCTGGCCGGCCAGCTCGACCGCGACCCGGAGGTCGGCGCGATCGTCATCACCGGTTCGGCGCGCGCCTTCGCGGCCGGCGCCGACATCAAGGAGATGGCGGAGCAGTCGTACGTCGAGATGTACGCCGCCGACTGGTTCGCCGCGTGGGACGCCTTCACCCGCGTGCGCACGCCCACGATCGCGGCCGTCGCCGGGTACGCGCTCGGCGGCGGCTGCGAGCTCGCGATGATGTGCGACGTCCTCCTGGCCGCCGACACGGCGGTCTTCGGGCAGCCCGAGATCAAGCTCGGCGTGATGCCCGGGATGGGCGGCTCGCAGCGCCTCACCCGCGCGGTCGGCAAGGCGAAGGCCATGGAGCTCTGCCTGACCGGTCGCACCATGAAGGCCGAGGAGGCCGAGCGCGCCGGCCTGGTTTCGCGCGTCGTGTCCTCCGAGAAT
>JAVHXX010000396.1:0-1412 GCA_031119595.1 Patulibacter sp.
CCGCACGCTCGGTGCCCTGAAGGTCGACACCTGCGGCACCCTCAACCCGGTCGCGCTCGTCCGCGGGCTCGCCGAGGCCGTCGAACGGCGGGGCGGGCGCGTCTTCGAACGCACCGCCGCGACCTCGATCTCGGGCGGTGAGGTCCGCAGCGACGCGGCCTGCGTGCGAGCGCCGCGGATCGTGCTGGCGACCGAGGCGTTCACGGTCCAACAGCCCGGCGAGGGTCGCCGCTACCTCCCGCTGGCCTCGACGATGATCGCGACGGCGCCCCTGCCGGACGGCGTCTACGACGAGCTCGGCTGGAAGGCCGGCGAGGCGGTCGGCGACGCCCACCACCTCTTCTTCTACGCGCAGATGACGCGCGACCGCCGGATCGCGATCGGTGGGCGTGGGGCGCCGTACCGGCTCGGGTCGGCGCTGTCGATCGACGGGGCCGCCGACCCCGAGACGACCGCCCGGCTCGAGGCGACGCTCGCCGAGGTGTGGCCGCAGGCCCAGCACGTGCCGATCGACCACCGGTGGAGCGGATCGTTGGCGGTGCCGCGCGACTGGTGCGCGAGCTGCGGGCTCGACGAGGCGACCGGCCGGGCGTGGATCGGCGGGTACGCCGGTCACGGCGTCGGCGCGTCGTTCGTGCTCGCGCGGTCGCTGGCCGCGCAGCTCCGTGGCGTGCCGGATCCCGTGGGTCCGCAGCCGTGGACGCTCCACCGCGCTCGCGCGTGGGAGCCCGAACCGCTGCGGTGGCTCGCCTCGCAGGCGATCGTGAAGCTGCTCGCCTCGGCCGACGAGATCGAGAGCGCGGGCGGCACGACGCGCCGCGCGCAGCTCGTGCACCGGTTCCTCGGCGGCTGACCGGCGCCGCCGCGCCCGCCGCCGGAGAGCAGGTCGACTCAGGCGGCCTTGCGGCGCGTGAGGGCGTCGGTCACGGCGAGCGACTCGCCGAGGATCCGGCTCGCGTCGGCGGCCTTGGAGAAGTGCGCGAAGGCGCGCTCGGCGGAGGCCGTGAGCTCGGCCGGGTCGGCGAGCGCGGCGATGATCGCGTCCGCGAGCTGGTGGTACGGGGCGGAGAGCATGTGGTCGCGCATCCCGAACGGCACCTCGGTGTCCGGGTTGACCTCCGAGATCACCGGCTTGCGGTTTGCCCAGAGGTACGCCATCCGCGGCAGCTCGAGGATCCCCGAGTCGTAGAAGTGGAGGTTCACGATCAGGCGCGAGCGGGAGATCGCGGCGTCGCGCTCGAGGCCGAACCCGCCGAACATGTGCCCGAGCATCACGCCCTGCGCCCGGACCTTGTTGAGGACCGCCGCGCGGCGGTCGTTCATCGAGCCGTAGAAGAGCACGTCGATGTCGGGCTCGGGCAGGGTCGGGGTGAGGTTGACCATCGACGCGTCGTAGCCGAGCGGCACGTGCA
>JAVHXX010000396.1:1422-4495 GCA_031119595.1 Patulibacter sp.
CACGTGCCCGGGGCGGTCGGCGCCGAGCGCACGCCACACGGCGATGTTCTTCTCGCTGTAGTCCCAGATGACGAACTCGGTCATGAGTCCCATGAGCTCGGGCGTCATCACGTGGCTGCCGTGATCGCCCATCGGCTCCCACGTGTAGAGGATCGTGTCGCGCGGGAGCGCGGACAGCGCGTCGAGGTCCTGGCGGTGCGGCGCGACCACGATGATCGACTCGCCGGTCGCCTCGGGGGCGGTCGTGAGCCGCGACGGGATCCCGAGCTTCGCGAGCCCGGAGACCAGGGCGCGGAGCACCTCGTCGAACGCGTGCGCGTGGACCGTCGCGAGCGGATCCGGGGTGACGATCTGCATCGCCGTCATCGCGAGACCACGAAGTAGTACTGGTACGAGTTGAGGAGGTCCTCGGTGCCGCGCTTGTCGAGGCCGTAGGCCTGGGCGGCCGCGAGGAGCGGCTCGAGCACGCCCTCCTGCTGGGAGCGGATCGTGTTCGTCTCGCAGGAGTGGATCTGCGTGAGCCCCACCCGCTGGAACATGTGCGTCGCCTCGGTGAGCGTGAAGAAGTGCACGTGCGTGCGGTCGAGGAGGCCGGCGTCCTCGTAGGTCCAGGTGTCGTTGATGAGGAGCGGCAGCACCACGGACCAGTGCTTGACGTTCGGGATCGACGCGATCACCCGGCCCTCGGGTGCGAGGTACGGGAGCAGCATGGTGAGGGCTGCCTCGGGGTCGAGGAGGTGCTCGAGGACGTCGCCGAAGATCATCGTGTCGAACGTGCCGTGCTCAAACGGCAGCTCGGTGAGGGTGTTCAGGTCGACGCGCATCGCGCCGTCGAGGCGCGTGGCGGCGACATCGACCGCCTCCTGCACGTACTCGAGGCCGTGGACCTTCGCTCCCGGCACGGCGACCTTGACCGCGGCGCCGAGCGCGCCCCGGCCGCAGCCGACGTCGAGGACCATCTTCGCCGTCGGCTGGACGTGGCGCACCAGCTCGGGGCGCTCCCAGTCGAAGTAGTTCGCAGGCTTGTCGTCGACGGTGTCGGCGGTGCCGACCGCGGTCTGCTGTGAGGTCATCGGGCCCACCGGACGCAGAGGATGGCCCGGCGCGGAGGCCGGCTATCCCTGGTGATCGGTCAGACCCGCGCCGCCTTGATGGTCGACTGGGTGACTCCGCTGCGCGGTCAGTTGGCGGGCTGGGCGGCGTCGGTCTGGCGGGCCGCCGCCTCGAGGGCCGCGACGGCCTTCTTGCGCGCGGACTCGGTCTTCGCGAAGCCGGTCAGCTTGATCGAGAGCAGGTTGCCCGCGTGGATCCAGCGGATGTTGGACTGGGGCGTCTTGAACTGCGACGTGATGTAGCCGGTGTCGCCGATCTTCACGTCGGTGAAGTTGATGAGCGACTGACGCTTGTCGTCCTTGGCGCCCTTGCGGAACACCGTGTAGAGGTCCGGGTACTGACCGTGCTTGGTCATCTCCGACGCCTTCACGTACTGGTACTCGAGGGACTCCTTGTCCTTCGTGAAGATGCACCCGTGCGAGCCGCTGTTGACGAGCTTGCTGCCCGGGAGGGCGCGCGCGGCCTCCGCGCTGCCGACGAGCGCGCACGGCGTGGTCGCGGGCGCGTCCGAGGCGATCGCGTCGGCGGCGCTCGAGGTGCCGGCCGGCGTCTGCTCCGCGGTGGAGGAGCCGTCGGACCCGCCGCAGCCCGCGAACGTGAGGGCGGCCGCGGCGGAAGCGGCGAGGATGAGGGCGCGCGGGACAGGCATGGGCGCGGAAGTTATCGCGTCTTGCGTGCGATGGGTCCGGTACCCGTTCGCGCCAGGTCGCGGCGTGTCGCGACGTCTCGCCGCGCACACCGCCCCGGCACCCGGCCGCGGGCGCGCCCCGCGGGTATAGTCGGTCCTCGCGACGGGGCCCTCTGCGGCCGTCCGCCGCGGCCCTGCTTCGAGAGTCCGGGAGATGCCACGGTGCGCACCGTGCCACTCGACATCACGGCGGCCGCCTCGGCGGCTCTGCCGCGTGCGCCGCGCACCACCGCCGATCGCTGCCCCACGGCGATCGCGCTGCATCCTGCCGCCGACGGCCTCATCGCGCGCGTCCGGCTTCCCGGTGGCCGTCTCACGCCCGCCCAGGCGCGGCTCCTCGCCGCGTGGGCTCCCGGCGACGACGAACGCATCGAGCTGACCGGCCGCGGGAACCTCCAGCTCCGGGGTCTCTCCGCCGACCAGTCCGGGCCGCTCGCGGCCGCGCTCCACGGCGCCGGCCTGCTGCCGAGCGAGCCGCACGACCAGGCACGCACGCTCGTCGCCTCCCCGGTGGCGGGGCGTCTCCCGGGCGCGGTCATGGTCGATGCGATCCTGGTCGCCATCGACGCGGCCCTCTGCGAGGCCCCCGAGCTCACCGCCCTCTCCGGCCGCTTCCTCACCGCCGTCGACGACGGCACCGGCGCGGTCGACGTCGCCGCCGCCGACGTGGCGCTCGTGCCCGCGGGCCGCGCGCATCCGCGCGTGAGCGGGCGTCCGCGCCCTGCCGGCGCCTTCTCCGCGGCGGCCATCGAGAACGTCCTCGCGGGCGAGCGCTTCGCGCTGCTCGTCGGTGGCCGCGCGACCGGCCTCGTCGACGCCGCCGAGGCGCCTGCCGCCGTGATCGCCGCGGCCCTCGCCTTCGTGCAGGCCGCGGCCGGCACCGCGTGGCAGGTCCGCGAACTCCCCGACGGCGGCGCCGCGATCCGCGCCGCGCTCGTCGACGACGGCGTGGTCGAGTCGCTGGGTGCCGCGCGCGTCTCGTTCCGGCGCAGCGCCTTGCCGCCGCTCGGGCGTGGGCAGCAGGTCGACGGCCGCGCCTTCGTCCGCGCGAGTTCGGTGCTCGGTCGGCTCACGGCCGCGCAGCTGCTCGCTGCCGCCGAGGCCGCCGAACAGGGCCACACCGATCTGCGCATCGCCACCGACCGCACGCTCACGCTCGTGGACCTGGCCCCGAAGCACGCGACCGCGGCGCTGGAGCGCCTGGCGGCGGCCGGTCTCCCGGTCGACGACGCCGATCCGGCGCCGGGCCTCACGGCCTGCGCGGGCCTGGGC
>JAVHXX010000397.1:0-3665 GCA_031119595.1 Patulibacter sp.
TGGCAGATCGACTCTGACACCGGCACACGGCATCGGGCGCGGATCGTGGTGACGGTCGCGTCGTCGGCGTCGAACCGGCGCAGGTCGAGGAGCAGCGGCCCGGTGCCGGCGCGATAGCCCTGAGCGCGGACGTCGCCCGGCGTGGTGATCGTCACGACCTCGCGACCGGCCTGCCGGGCGATGGTCGTGTCCGAGAGCTCGACCACCGCGGCCGGGACGGCCAGCGCGAGGGTGGCGACGCCGAGCAGCCAGAGCCGGCCGTCGCGCAGCACGATGACCGCAGTCAGGGTCGCCGTGGCGAGCAGGAGGGCGATGGGCCCGAGCCCGAAGACCGCCAGCCCGGCCGACGCTGCGGCGACGAGCGCCATGCCGAACAACCCGAGGAGCACCACGATCGCCTGCGCGAGCGAGCGGCCCAGCTCGCCGCGGCGACCCACGGAACGGTCGCTGGCACCGTCGGCCGGCATCACCGCGGCGAGCGCGCCGTAGACCAGCAGCCCCGCGCCGAACGGCACGAGCGTGACCGCGAACGCTGCACGGACCGTGCGCGGCTCGAGGTCCCAGCGGCGTGCGAGTCCGGCGCAGACGCCGAGGACCAGTCGACCGTGGCCGCGCTCCGGACGACGGAACGTGGCCGCAGCCCAGCGTTGCGGTGCCGGGTCGGTCACGCGGCGGGCGCGGCGGCGTCGTCGGACGGCGACTCGGGCCGCTCGCCCCACGCCTTGAGGGCGCGGGCGGCGGAGAGGGCGATCACGGAGAAGGCGAGGACGATCGGGATGGCCGGGAGGCCGTTGCCGGACGAGCCGTTCGGGTCGTCGTCACCGGGACCGGCGGCGAGCAGCGCGAGCCCGGCGTTCGGGTCGGGCTCGGTCGTGGCGTCGCGCTGCGGCGTGGTCGGGTGCAGCGGTGTGGTCGAGGGCGGCGTGGCCCGGGCGGCGGTCGAGGCGAGCGGCGCGGCTGCGCCGGCGGCCGTGGTGGCACCGGTGCCGGACCCGCCGAGGCTCGACGTCGTCGGCCGGCTGCCGGCGATGGCGCGCGCCGTCTGGGCGAGATCGCGGTCGCGGGCGGCGGTGATCTGCGCGATGCACGGCGAGTACTCGGCCGCGTCCGCGGGCATGCTCGCCAGGGCGGCGGCGTAGTCGGCGGCCGGATAGTGCGTCTTGAGCTGGCCGGCGATGCAGTCCCGGAGGACGTCTTCGCCGCTCGCCGACGCACCCTGCGGAACGGCGAGCAGGGCGGCGGACAGGATCGCGGCGGTGAGCAGGCGGGCGGACGTCGGCATCGTGGTCTCCACCCTGAAGACGGAGCGGACGCGTGCCAATCAGGACTTCCTCGGACGCGTCTCCGGGATGTCCCGGAGACGGACCGTAGCGGCTGCACGCGGTCGGGCGCCGACGGCCCGGGTCGTGCGCTCGATTCCGCCAGGCCGTCGACGGTGCCCGGACTCGGCGCTAGAGCGCGCCGCCGGCGGCCGGCGGGGCGTCGGTCTCGCCGCCGTCGCCGGCGCCGAACTTCTCGCGGGCGATGAACTCCTCGGCGAGCAGCGGGTTGTCCTTGGCGCGCTGGGCCACCTTGAGGAGGTCGTTCATCTTCGAGATCTCCTCGACCTGCTCCTTGAGGAACCAGAGCGTGAACTCCTCGGAGGTGAAGTCGTTGTGCTCGCGGGCGACGCGGGTGAGCTCGCCGATCTGCTGCGCGACGCGCTCCTCCTGCGCCAGGGCGAGGGCGACCGGCTCGACGATGTCGTCGAAGTCGCTCTTCGGGGCCTCGACGCCGGGAACCGTGATCTTGGCCCCGCGGTCCATGAGGTACTGGAGCATCATCATCGCGTGGTTGCGCTCCTCGATCGCCTGCTGGTAGAAGACCGCGGCCAGCTGGGGAAGGGTCTCGTCGTCGAAGTAGATCGCGATCGCGATGTACTGCTGCTCGGCAGCGAACTCGTTCGCGACCTGGGCGTTGAGCTTGCTGATGAACTCCGGGGCGACCATGCGGCGAGCCTACCGGGCGGGACGCCGTTCTTGAGCGGGTGTGGAATTGCGACGGCACGCGCAACGGAACGTCCCACAGCCGGAAACCGGCTGATTTGCCGGGATTTCGGTGCTCTGTGATCTGGACCGCGCAGAACGCCTGCGCGCCATTGACGTGGATCACCTACCGCGGCGGTCGGATATCTGTACGGTTCCGGGTGTGCCGAGCACGGTGACCACGAAGAAGCGTTGCTGCAAGTCAGGGCCCAGGTGCAAGAAGTGCCCTGTCGTCATGAAGCGCCTCGAGTCCGAAGGACTCATGAAGCGCGAGAGCAAACGTGAGTGGACGCCAACTGCCGGCAAGATCCCCAAGCGGGCGTTGAAGGCCGCCCGCGCGCGCTGAGCCTCCGGCAAACTCACGGCACGAGGCCGGAGGCTCAGCGAGGGGTTTTCGCGCTGTGGAGCGCGCCCTTCGCGGTACCTGAAACGGTACTCCTCACCCCTGGCGCCCGCCACCCCGGCGGCGCGCCGATCAGGTGACGGACAGGTTCGACCGGGCGCCGGCCCGGCGCAGCGGCCCGGGCGCCGCGGCGGAACAGGACGTCGATTCCGCCCGAGAGGTGGGCGGAATGCGGCGCGTGGTTACGGCCCGGGCGGCCGGTGCGGCGGCCCGGGCGCCGGTGCGGATCAGGACGTCGATTCCGCCCGACAGGTGGGCGGAATGCGGCGCGTGGTTACGGCAGGTCGGCGACGGCGTCGGCGAGCGGCTTGCGCAGGCCGGTGAGGAACGGCAACTCCTCACGCGTGTGGCGGCGTGCTTCGGCGCCGCGCAGGTGCCGCATGAGGTCGACGATGCGGGTGAGCTCCGTGGCCTCGAACGACAGCAGCCACTCGTAGTCGCCGAGGGCGAACGCCGAGATCGTGTTGGCGCGGACGTCCGGGTAGTCGCGGCCCATCATGCCGTGCTCGCGGAGGAGGCCCGAGCGCTCCTCGGGCTCGAGCAGGTACCAGTCGAGCGACCGTACGAACGGGTACACGCAGAGGTACGGCTGCGGGTCCTCGCCGGCGAAGAACGCGGGCACGTGGCCCTTGTTGAACTCGGCTTCGCGGTGGACGCCGATGTTGGTCCACCACGGCGTGAGCGAGCGGCCGAGGTGCGTGTGCTGGAGGGCGACGAGGGCCTCCTGGAGCGCATCGGCGGTCTCTCCGACGAGCCAGAAGAGGATGTCGGCCTCGGCCCGGAAGCCGACGAGCGAGTAGACGCCACGCAGGTGCGCGCCGTCGACGGACTGCAGCGCCTCGGTCGCCTCGGCCGCGGCGGCGGCCCGCTCCGACGGGTCGAGGCGGCGGTCGCCCCGGTCGCCCGAGTAGGCGGCGTAGAGGGCGTACTCGAGACCCTTCGGCTCGTTGCCGGAGATCGGGGGAACCTCGTAGGTCTTCGCTTCGGACATCGGTCGCTGCTGCTCCTCGTGTGCGTGGCCCGGCGGCTGGTGCGCGGCCGGATGCGCGTCGTCCCCACAGAATCCCAGGCCGCGGCGTGCGGCGGCGCCCCGGGCGAGGCGTGGGGCGCCGGGATGCGTCACGCAGCGCCGTGCCGGGACCGACGCCTGCGGATCCTCCGACGGGCGCCGCGGACCGCGGGACGCCGCCGCGCGGTGTTCGTGGAGCGCCGTGCCGGGCCGCGGCCGCGGCCGGCTG
>JAVHXX010000397.1:3765-4491 GCA_031119595.1 Patulibacter sp.
TCGTGGATCGTCGCGAAAAACACGCTCATCCACGACAGGCCCGGGTCGCCGCGGCCGGCTGTCGTGGATCGTCGCGAAAAACACGCTCATCCACGACAGGCCCGGGTCGCCGCGGCGGGCTGTCGTGGATCGTCGCGAAAAACACGCTCATCCACGACAGGCCCGGGCGGGGTTCGTGGCGGGTGTGCGGTTCGCGGTTCAGTGGCGTTCGTGCACGGACATCCGCATCACGTGCTGCGGGCCGTTCGTGCCGCCGAGGAAGAGGTCGCCGGTGTCGTGCATGCCGCCCGCGAGGTACGCGCCGACCGCCGGCCGGTTCTCGACCACGACCGTGAGCGCGATCGACGTGATCTGCGGATGGTGCTCGGCCACGTACGCCGGGAGCGCCTCGATCGCGCCGCGGGCGATCCCGCGACGGCGGTGGCCCAGATCGACGAAGAACCCGTGCACGCCGATCTCGTCCCCGCCGCGGGCGTAGCGCCGTGACCGCGCGCCGAGGTCGAGCACCAGGAACCCGACGGGCACACCGGCCTCGTCGATCATCGCGACCGGGTGGCGGGTCGGATCGGCCTCCGCGGCCGGAAGCGTGTCGCTCGCCCTCCCGGACCAGACTGCCTCCTCCTCCGACGGGGCGAGCGACAGGACCGCGCTGCGCAGCACGGGCCCGGTCGGTTCGAGGAGCGTCACGCGGGGCATGGGGTCGACGGTAGGGCGCGGACGACCATC
>JAVHXX010000398.1 GCA_031119595.1 Patulibacter sp.
CCAGCGAGGCCTCGTCGGCCCAGTGGAGATCGTCGAGGAGGAGCGCGACCGGCCGCCCCGCGGCGACGACGTCGACCAGGTCGCGCAGCGCCCGGTGGATCGCGACCCGGGCGACCGGGGCGTCCCCGGGGGCGGCGGCCGTGGCGGCGTCCTGCTGCGCGAGCCCGGGAAGCACGGTGCCCAGCAGCGGGCGCAGTCGCCCGAGGTCGGGGCCGGCGAGCGTCGCGGCCTCGTCGTCCAGCGCATCGACGACCAGCCCGAACGGCACGTCCTCCTCCTGTTCGGCGGCCCGACCGTGCACGACGTGCACCCCCGCGCCCGCGGCACGGGAGCGCGCCGCGGACAACAGCGCCGTCTTCCCGATCCCGGGTTCCCCGGAGAGCACGAGCGCGCGCGATCCACCCGCGACGACCGCCGCGATCGCAGCGTCGATCCGGGCGAGTTCGTCGACACGGCCGACGAGCTCGGAGAGGTGGGGCGCGGCCGACATGGAGGCCGATCCTACCGTCGGAAACACCCGTGGAATGGCCGCCGGGCAGGGTCGGGGGAGGGACGGGGGTGTCCCCCTCCCCGCGCCTGGTCGAGCCCGCGACCGTGATGCCATGACCATCACCCCAGCCTCGGACCGTCGCCTCCAGCACGCGACGGTCGACGAGGTCATCACGTTCATCGAGACCGCTGCCGACACCGGTGGCCGGCGGACCCTCGTCGAGGTCGATCTCGGCCCCGGCGGCGGGACCCCGATGCACCGTCACCGACGGTTCCAGGAGGTCTTCGAGGTCCTCGACGGCCAGCTCACCGTGTGGCTCGACGGCAAGCCCTCGCACCTCGCCCCCGGCGACGTCGTCACGGTGCCGATCGGCTCTCCGCACCGCTTCCAGAACCTGTCCGACGGACCGGTGCGGTTCCGGACCGCCATCACGCCGGCGGAGCCCGGATTCGAGCGTCTGCAGCAGGTCGGCTTCGGGCTTGCGCAGGACCGTCGTATCGGCAGGAACGCGATGCCGAAGGACCCGCGCCACGTGGCGCTCATGCTCGCCTGGTCCGACACGAACCTCGTCGGCCTCGTCCCCCGGCTGCTCTCCCCCGTCCTCCGGCTGCTCGTCGTCCTCGCCCGCGTGAGCGGCGAGGAGCGCCGGCTCATCGACCGCTACGTGACCTTCTGATGCGCTTCCGTCTCCATCGCCGGCTCGTGCGAGCCGCACTCCTGCCGTCGGTCGTCGCCGCCGGCCTGCTCACCGCCGCCCCGGCGCACGCCGAGTTCGCCCTCGTCGGCGTGCTCACCGGCGGCGAGCTGCGCTCGACCGGCCACGGCACGATCGCCACCGACGAGGTCGCCTCCGACTACGTCAACGATCCCGCCTCTCCCGACACCTGCAACGGCGAGATGTGCAACGACCACAAGGACCTCACGCTCCACCAGAAGGCCGAGCTGCGCTGGAACACGTCGTGGTTGCTCGATGCCCGGTATCCGGGGATGCCGGCCGACCCGGCGGCCTCGCCCAACGCGACGACGTGGCTCGACCGCGTCGGCACGTGGACGAGCCACCGGCTCGTCGAGGACTTCGCGTTCCCCGACGACCAGGGTGAGGGTGGCCACGACGAGAACCCCGTCGTCGACGACACCGGCTGCGGCACCCCGCTCGTCGCCCGTCAGCCCGACGGGGCGCCGTCCCCGCTCTTCCCCGCGACGGAGGACGGTGGCGACGACGGCTTCGACGCGTCGAAGGGCCGGAGCTTCTTCCTGAACGCCTACGGCGCGACGTTCAACGCGGCTCCCTGTGGCGACTTCGACCGCGACGGTTTCTACGGGATCGTCGGGTTCGCGCCCGTCGACGGCGACGCGATGACCTGGGACCTCGGCACCGCGCCGCGCGAGGACTTCGCGTGGAACCGGACCGGCGGCATCGAGCGCACCGTGGCGTGCGATCCGACGTGGACCGACGACACCCCGCGGGACACGGAACGTCAGTGCGCGCACACGACGGACCTGACCGCCGAGAACCGCCTCACCTGCGCGCTGTGCGTAACCGACCTCCGTTACGAGCAGCACCCGGGCGGGCGCGAC
The DNA here is from genome assembly GCA_031119595.1 of Patulibacter sp. GTDB lineage: Bacteria > Actinomycetota > Thermoleophilia > Solirubrobacterales > Solirubrobacteraceae > JAGIBJ01. The sequence goes on from JAVHXX010000398.1 coordinate 2,069, forward strand.
GGCTGGACCGAGGTGCCGAACGCCGGCACGTACGACGGCAACGAGGTCCGCATCACCGCGGTCGTCGAGAACCGCGCCTCGAAGACGCTCACCGTGCCGGTGCTCCTGCGCGACAAGGCGTCCGGGCGCGCGCTCGAGGGCCCGGGCCTGGAGAACCCGAAGACGTACACGTTTCCGCCGGGCAGCACCACGACCATCCAGGTCGTGTGGCGGACCGACGGCTTCGCCTGGGAGAAGGGCCAGCCGATGTCGTTCCGGGACCTGCAACTCCTCACCCCGTACGGCGGGGCGCAGCAGCGGATCGTCGTGCAGCCGCGGCCGGTGGTGCTCGTCCACGGCTGGAACTCCGATGCCTCGGCGTGGGACGGCTACGACGCGATGCTGAAGGCCATCCACCCGCAGTGGGCGGGCTTCGCGGTGAGCTCGATGAACACGTCGCCGTTCTCCGGGAACGACATCCGGGTGAACGCGGCCGCCGAGCACCAGTTCATCCAGGACCTGCGTGATCGCCTGAACGCGGACCACGTCGACATCGTGGCCCACTCGATGGGCGGGCTGATCTCCCGTCAGTACATCCACGGCACCATGGGCACGGCCGTCGACGGCCGCCCGGTCGTGCGGCGCCTCGTGATGCTCGGCACTCCGAACCAGGGATCGCCGTGCGCCGACATGATCCGCTCCGCCGCGCGTGGCATCCCGACCGAGCAGCTCACGACGGGGTTCGCCCGCGGCTTCAACGCCACCGTCACCAACCGCAAGGGCGTCGCGTTCTCGATCGCCGCCGGCGACGTCAACGAGCGCACCTGTACCTCGGAGGTCCACGGCGACGGCGTCGTCGAGGTCCCGAGTGCCCTGTGGACCGTGGGGGATCGGATCGTCACGTACATCGTCCACACGTCGATGACGGACGACCAGCACCTCCTGGACTCGTTCGTGCGGCCTCGGCTCGCGCTCGATCCCAACGGGGTGAAGAAGCTCGTGACGGGCCTCTCCGCATCCCGCCCGCGGTCGTCGGCAGTGGTCCCGGGTCGTCCCGTGGCGACGGCCGCCCGCGCCGCGAAGACCGCCACCGTCCCGCAGGGCGTCGGGACGGCCTCCGGCGCCGTGCACGGGACGAAGAAGATCCGCGTCACGTTCGCCTCCGGCGAGCGCCCGGCATTCGCGTTCCTCGCACCGGCGGGTATGGCGGCCGAGCTCGTCTCGCCGGCCGGGAAGGTGGTCGCCACCCAGGCGCCACGCTCCCCCGGCGCCATGGCGCCGATCCGCTGGCTCGCGGCGCCGACGGCGGGCACCGCCGGTCCGTGGACGCTCCGCCTCGCCGGCGACGGTGAGGTCACCGCGGCGGCCGTCGCGACCACGCCGCGGACGACGCTGGCGGTCCGCCTCTCCGAGGCCCGACGCGGCGTGCGCATCGCTGCGACGGTCCGGGCCCCGGCACCACAGCTCCGTGGCGCTCGGCTCTCGGCGATCGTCACGACGCCGGGTGCGAAGGCCAAGACCATCCGGATGCGGCGAGCGGGCTCCGGGCGGTACGCGGCGACCGCGAAGACGATCCCGGCGGGCGCCACCGTGACCGTCGCCGCGAAGGTCGGCGGCCGCACGCTGACCACGGCGGCCGGCGGCGCCTGAACGCACGTCGTAGGTCAGGCCCGGTCGGCCTCCGCTGGACCCCACAGCGGCGGGCGACCGGGCCGTTGCGGACCTCGTGACGGCGGCGCGAACCTGCGCATCCCGTCCCGCCCGGCGGCTAGGGTGCCCCGTTCACGCCCTGGACGCGGCCCACGCCGCTGCCCTCGACGGTTGCCGGCCTCCCGCCCCCGCGGAGTCGGCCACGCCGCGAGTGGAGGACCTCCGACACCCGAAAGGCATGCCGTGATGACCAAGACCCGGCCCCTGGCCACCCTGCTGCTCGCCTGCGCCACCGCAGGCACGCTCGCCCCGACCGCCCTCGCGACGACGAAGGCCAAACCGGCCAGCGCCGCGACGATCCTGAAGGACTGCACGAAGGACAACCAGATCTCGAAGCGATACCGCCTCGCCGATCTGAAGGCCGCGCAGAAGAAGGCCAAGACCAGCAAGAAGAAGTACGGCTCCTGCTCGGTCGCGCTCACGAGCGCCGTCGCCGCGCTCTCGGGCAAGGCCGGCAAGAACTCGATCAGCGCGGTCATCAAGGAGTGCAACAGCGGCGCGCTGAAGCACAAGTACAAGCTGGCGACCCTCAAGAAGGCCAGCAAGAACCTCCCCGCGGACGTCAAGAACTACGGCGACTGCGACGACGCGATCTCCAGCCAGATCCACACGCTCTCGTAGCGCCTGGGAGCGGTGGGTGGGCCCCGGCGGCGTCGGGCCCCACGGCCGCGTCCTGATCCGCCGGTACGGTGGGCGCCGTGCGCGCCGCCGGTCACCCCGTCAGTCCCCACC
>JAVHXX010000399.1 GCA_031119595.1 Patulibacter sp.
CGTGGTCGCCACCTCGGCCCTGGGCATGGGGTACGACAAGCCCGACCTCGGCTTCGTCGTGCACTACCAGGCGCCCGGCAGCGTGGTCTCCTACTACCAGCAGGTCGGCCGTGCCGGGCGCGGCATCGACGACGCCCAGGTGGTCCTGTTGCGCGGTGCCGAGGACCGTCAGATCCAGGACTACTTCATCACCCAGGCCTTTCCGCCCCGGGAGAAGGTCGAGCAGGTCCTCGAGCTCCTCGCGGACGCCGGCGAGCGCGGGCTCGGGATCAACGCGATCCGTCCGCACGTGCGGCTCGGCCGCGCGCGGCTGATGGCGATGCTCAAGGTCCTCGACGTCGAGGGGGCCGTCGAGCGCAACGGCAGCGCCTACGTCCGCGCCACCGGCGACTGGCAGTACGACGCCGATCGGTACGCCCAGGTGACCGAGCTCCGGCGTCATGAACAGGACGCCATGGCCGCCTTCGGCGCCGACGGCCGCTGCCTGATGCGCGCGCTCGAAGAGGAGCTCGATGACCCGGCCCCGGCCGACTGCGGCCGCTGCGCGGTGTGCACCGCGCCCCGCTGGAACGGTCCGGTCGACCCGGAGGTCACGCGCGCGGCGCTCGAGCACCTCCGTGCGCAGCCGCTCGAGATCGAGGTCAAGAAGATGGCCCCCGACGCGAACGGGTCGATGAAGAGGATCCCCGAGGCGGTGCTGCCCGAGCCGGGCCGCGCGCTCGGCCGCCTCGGCGACGCCGGCTGGGACCCGCTCGTCGACGCGGGCCGCCGTGCCGGGCGGTTCGGCGACGACCTCGTCGAGGGTTCGGTGGCGCTGATCCGGCGGTGGAACGTCCCGATCGCCTGGGTCACGGCGGTTCCCTCGAACCGGACGGCGCACCTCGTGCCCGACTTCGCGTTCCGGGTCGCCGAGGCGCTCGGGGTGCCGTACGTCGACGCGCTCCACCGCGTGGAGGACCGGCCCCCGCAGCGCGAGATGGAGAACACGCCGGCGCAGGTCGCGAACGTGCGCGGGGCGTTCCGGGCGAGCGCCGACCTGCCGGAGGGGCCGTGCCTGCTCGTCGACGACCTGCGCTTCAGTGGATGGACGCTCGCGATGCTCGCCGGCCAGCTGCGGCAGCGGGGATGCCCGGCGGTGTTCCCGTTCGCGCTGTCGACGGCGTACTGAGCCCGGCCGCCGTCCGGAACCAGCGGAGCGACGTGCGCCGGCGCTGGGCGGTGGTCAGGCGGCCTGCGCCGAGACCGCGGGGCGGCCGGAGGAGCCGGCCGGCGTGCTCGTGATCGACGCGACCGTCGCGGGCTCACCCATCTCGGAGAGCACCCACACCAGCGCGTCGACGACCTGCGGGTCGAACTGCTCCCCGGAACACCGGTACAGCTCCTCGATCGCCTTCTCGCGCGACATGCCACGGCGGTAGGCGCGGTTCGTGGTCATCGCGCTGTACGAGTCGCAGACCGTGATGATGCGCGCCTCGATCGGGATCTCCAGCCCCTTCAGGCCATCCGGGTAACCGGCGCCGTCGAAGCGTTCGTGATGCGCGCGCACGATGCGACCCGCATCGGCCATCACACCACCGACCCGGTCGAGCATCTCCTGGCCCCAGCCCGGATGCTGCTTGATGATCGCCCACTCCGCCGCGTCGAGCTTGCCGGGCTTGTTGATGATCTCGTTCGGCACGCGCAGCTTGCCGATGTCGTGGAGCAACGCGCCGAACTCCAGGTCGCGCATCTGCTGCATCCCGAGGTGCAGCCGCTGGCCGATCGCCAGCGACAACTCCACCACGCCCTGCGTGTGCTCACCGCCGGTGTACGCGTCGTCGGCCTCGAGGACATCACCCATGAGCTGCGCGGTACCGCGGTACGCATGCGAGAGCTCGAGCGCCTTCGTGATGCGATCGTCGCGCTCCTTCGCGAACTGCTTCAGCAGCCCCACGAGCGGCAGCACGCCGACCACCGCCCACCAGTGCTCGCGCATCAGCACGGCGGCCATCAGGCCCAGCGGCGCCAGCGCCGAATCCACCGTGGCGATCCACACCATCACGCGCACCTGCACCCCGGGCCGCACGCCGGTCGCCGCCCACTCGCGGAGCAGGCCCGTCGGACCGTCCAGACACATCTGGGCGACGAGGGCGAGCGCGTAGATCGGCACGTCGTCGATCGACGGAGCGCCTGGGCGGAACACGGCCAGCACGACCGCCGGTCCAAGGGCATACAGGGAATCCGGGAATCCGATCAGCACCCGCTGCCAGTGGTGGCGCTCCTTCGCGCGCGTGCTCGAGATGACGTTGCCGAGCATCTGCCCCGCGGCGACTGCGAGCGGCAACGCCGCCGGCTCCACTGCGAACCACATCGGCACGAACACCAGCTGCAGCGGCGTCGTGGTGCCCGCACCCACGTCGAACGTGACCTGCCACGTGGCGGCGTAGAGCACGACGGTCAGCGCGATGATCCCGAGGTTCGTGTGGTGCGCGTGCGGCGCGAAGAACCAGAGCGCGGCGCAGGCGGCGAGCAGGATGACGGCCGCGACGGACTCCGTCACCCATTCACGGGCGGAGGGAGCGTCGCTGACGCGCTGCTGCTGACTCGCGTGAAGGTGCTCGAGAAGGGGGTCCATTGGGCGCGCGACCACGGCTGGGGGAAACACCAGGTCGATCACCTCTACTTTCGGCATCGCAGGACGCGCCTTTACGCCGAGAAACGCTGAACGGCCATCAAGTCGTATGGAGCGCATACGGCTTCGGTATGGGTCGTGTAGGAGGGTCATGTCCAACCTCTCGGCGGCCGATACCCAGAGCAGTTCCGGTTCCCCCCAACCACAGGTCCTCATGGCATCCCCCCGCCTCCTGCTGAGTACCGCGCTGGTCGCCGCCGCCGCCGGCACCGGGCCGGCGGCGGCCCCCGCGGCCGCGCGCAGCGCTCTCAGCGCCGCCCGCACCAGCGTCGCCGCCGCGTACGACTCCTCGTGCTCGTCGGAGAACACCACCCAGCCGTTCGCCGCCTGGGCAGACCGTGCGGACTACGTCGCCGCACCCGGCGGCTCGTTCGAGCCCGCCGACACCCGCTGGTCACTGCTCGGCGGAGCCACCATCGCCGACGACAACGAGCCGTGGCACGTGTCCGGTGACGACACCGACGCCTCCTCGCTCGCCCTGCGCCCCGGCGCCTCGGCCAACTCACCGAGCTTCTGCGGCGGCGCCGACCACCCCACGCTCCGCCTCTTCGCCCGTTCCGCGAACGGCAGCCCGGCCACCGCGCTGCTCACCGTCCGCTACACCGGCCCCGGCGACCATCTCCTCGCGGCACTCCCGCTGGGCGTGATCACCGCCGGCAAGTCCTGGGCCCCCACCTCGACGACGCTCACCCTCTCCGGGCTGCGGCTCGTCACCGGCACGAAGCTCGGCATCACGCTGACCTCGCTGACCGGCACCGTCCTCTTCGACGACGTGTACGTGGATCCGTACCGCCGCTCGTAGACCACCCGTTCCCCCCGAACCGGCGAAGGGCCGGAGCGACTCTCCCCCCGAGTCGCTCCGGCCCTTCGTCGTTCTCGTGGCGACGACCGCTCAGGCGACGTCGATCGCGGTGACCTCCCCGGTGCCATCCGCGGGCAGGTCCGCGTCGCGGACACGCGTCTCGAACGGGCGGAGCACCGGTGCGGCGACATGCAGACCGTCGCCACCCTCGAGCTCCGTCCCGAGCAACCCGACGAGCGCGGCGACGACCGAAGGATCGAACTGACCGGGAGTGCAGCGATGGAGTTCGGCGATCGCCTCGTGGTGCGACATCGCCGTCCGGTAGGAGCGCGTGGTCGTCATGGCGCTGAAGGAGTCGCAGACGGTGATGATGCGTGCCTCGATCGGGATGGCGTCGCCGACGAGGCCGTCGGGGTACCCGGTGCCGTCGAACCGTTCGTGGTGCCCTCGCACCACCGGCGCGACCTCCGCGAGGACCCCACCGACCCGGAGCAGCATCGCCTCGCCGATCTCCGGATGACGACGGATGATCTCCCACTCGCGGGCCGTCAGCCGACCCGGCTTGTTGATGACCTCGTTCGGCACGCGGAGTTTGCCGATGTCGTGGAGCAGCGCCCCGAACTCGAGCACGCGCATCGCCGCGACGTCGAGGCCGAGCGCCTCGCCGGTCTGCAGCGACAGCTCGACCACGCCGCGGGTGTGCTCGCCACCGGTGTACTCGTCGTCGGCCTCGAGGACGTCGGCCATGAGCGCCGCGGTACCCCGGTACGCCGCGGACAGTTCGAGCGCGTGCGTGAGGCGGTGCTCGCGTTCGCGCGCGAAGTGGGCGAGCAGCAGCATGAACGGCAGCATCAACGCGAGCGTCCAGCGGCCGGCGTCCGCGGTGATCGCCACCTCGAGCCCGAGGATCGCGAGGGCCACGTCCACGACGGTCGCGGCAGCGACGACGAGCGGACCGCGGCGGGGCGCCACGCTCCGGCCGCTCGCACGGACGCGCGCAC
>JAVHXX010000400.1:0-1151 GCA_031119595.1 Patulibacter sp.
GGTCGACACGGCCCGCTCGCGGCGCGGCCCCGCGGTGACGCGGGCGTGTGAGATACGCCGCGGCCGCGACGGCCGCCCCGGCCACGGCAGTGAGCCATCCCGCGCGGACGAGGTCCGGTGAGGTCACCGACCAGATCGCCCGGGCCACGCTCGATGCCGCGCCGCCGTCGGTGAGGCCGGTCTCGATGCTCGACCGCATCAGCGGGGTGGCGACGATCACGATCAGGCCCGTCCCGATCGCGGCGACGCCGATCCGCACGACGGCCGCGCGGCGCCGCGGGGCGATCGCGATCGACAGCAGCGCGAGCACGGCCGCGATGAGCGGCGTGAGCGTGGCGAGGCGTTCGAGGCGGAGGACGTCGTGGCGGGTGCGTTCGTATTCGTCGCGCTGCAGCAACACGATCGTCGCGCCGCCGGTCGCCGCTTCGGCACGGGCCACGAGCTCCGCGGGCACGCCGAGCTGCTGCGCCAGCCGGTCGACGACCGGTTGCAGGTCGAGCAGGACGGCGCCGTTCTTCATGCGCGTGTCCTCGCCATGAAGCCAGCGCACGAACTGCGCGTGCGTGGTGCCGCTCGCCGTACGCCACTGCGTCTCGAACGTGCCGTCGCGCAACGCCTGGAGTGCTGCCTTGCCGGCGAGGTCGCCGATGCGCGCACTGCCCACCGCCCGCAGCGCCTCGGGCAGCGCCGACACCACCGCCGACGACTGCAGCTGCTGGACCGTCTGGTCGGCGAGGAAGTCCGCGGTGATCCGCTGCACGGACGGGTCGCGCAGCACCTCGACCGACGACTGCGACCACTGGGATTCGTTCAGCACCTGGTGGTGCATCCACGTCGCCCCGATGGCCACGACCCCGCTCACCATCGCGAGCACGGCCAGCACCACCGACACCGTTGCACGAACACCACCCATCACGTCGACGCTAACCCCGCGGGCTGCAGCCCGCGCCGGTCGCTCGAGGTCCTTCAGGCCCACCGGGCGCCCGCGGCGCGCCCGGGCAGGCCTCAGATCACCTCGGCGGCCTTCGCGTCGGCCTCCTCGGCCGCGAGGCTGCCGGCGAGCAGCGCGGCGTACGGGCCGCCGCGATGCGCGAGGTCGTCGTGGGTGCCGAGCTCGATGACCTTGCCGTGGTCGAGGACAGCGATCTGGT
>JAVHXX010000400.1:1161-2895 GCA_031119595.1 Patulibacter sp.
GTCGACAGGCGATGGGCGATCGCGATCGTGGTGCGGCCCGAGGAGAGGCGGTCGAGGGCTTCCTGGACCGCGTGCTCGGTGCGGGTGTCGAGGGCGCTCGTCGCCTCGTCGAGGATCAGGACCGGCGGATCGCGGAGCACGATGCGGGCGATCGCGAGGCGCTGGCGCTCGCCGCCCGAGAGCCGGTAGCCGCGCTCGCCGACGACGGTGTCGTACCCGTCCGGAAGGCTCGTGAGGAGGTCATGGATCTGCGCAGCGCGAGCGGCCTCGTGGAGCTCCTCGTCGGTCGCATCGGGCTTCGCGAAGCGGAGGTTCTCGGCGACGCTCGCGTGGATGAGGTGCGTCTCCTGGCTCACCACGCCGACGAGCTGCGCGCGCGTCTCCGGGGCGAGCTCGCGCAGGTCGTGGCCGTCGATCCGCACGGCGCCCGAGGTCACGTCGTAGAGGCGCGCGACGAGGTACCCGAGCGTGGTCTTGCCGGAGCCGGTGGCGCCCACGATGGCGAGGGTGGTCCCGGCAGGCACGGTGAGGTCGACGTGGTCGAGGGCCGGGCCGGTGCGCTCGTCGTAGGAGAAGCTCACGTCGTCGATGCGCACCTCGCCACGGACGGACCGCGGATCCACGGCCTCCGGGTGCTCGGGCTCGACGAGGTCGACGGGCTCGTCGAGGTACTCGAACACCCGCGTGAACAGCGAGAGCGAGCTCTGAACCTGGATGCCGAGCCGGATGAGGTTGAGCATCGGCATGAGCAGGCGGGTCTGCAGGGTCGTGAAGGCGACGAGCGTGCCGATGGTGACGAAGCCGTGGCCCTTCGCGTTCGCGTAGCCGGCGATGAAGTAGACGATCGCCGGCATCGCCGCGAACCACAGCTGCACGGTGCTCATCCGCCAGCGGCCGGCCATCGCCGAGCGCACCTCGAGATCGGCGACGTCCGAGGAGGTGTCGCCGAAGGTCGACTGGAGGTTCGCGGAGCGGCCCATCGTGCGGCCGAGGACGATCCCGCCGACCGAGAGCGTCTCCTCGACCATCGCGGACATGTCCGCGAGGCGCTTCTGCCGCACGCTCGTGATGCGGCGCCGCTGCGCCCCGACGGTGCGCGCGAGCCACACGAAGAACGGCACCACGATCAGCGTGGCGAGGGCGAGGCGCCAGTCGAGGGCGATCATCGCGATGAGGGTGGCGATCACCGTGGTGAAGGACCCGACGAGCGAGGTGATCGTGGTCGTGACCACACCCTGCATCGCGCCGATGTCGTTGGCGATCCGCGACTGCACCTCACCGCCGCGCGTCTTCGTGAAGAACGCCAGCGACATCCGCTGCAGGTGGTTGTAGACGGCGGAGCGGAGGCCGTGCATCACGTACTGGCCGACGACGTTGCTCTGCCACGACTGCCACACGTCGAGGACGGCCCCGATCAGCGCCACGCCGACCATGCCGAGCACGAGCTCGAGCAGCAGGGTCGTGTCGTTGTGCGGGAGGGCGTTGTCGATGATCGACCGGAGCAGGAACGGCTGCGCGAGCCCGAGGATCGACGACGCGATGATGAGCACCGCGATGATCGCGATCCGCGGCCGGTACGGGCGGAAGAGCCCGAGGATCCGCCGGCCGTCGACCGGCTCCTTCGGTGCGCTCGCGGCGATCTGCGCGTCGCTGCGGCGCCCGCCGCGACCACCCGGGCTGCTGCCCCCGATGCCGCGCGAAGCGGCCTGGCCGTTGCGGCCGAGGGTGGGGCGG
>JAVHXX010000400.1:2905-4472 GCA_031119595.1 Patulibacter sp.
CCCCCCCCCCCCCCCCCCCCCCCCGGGCCCGGGGGGGGGGGGGGGGGGGGGGGGGGGGGGGAATCGTCTGGCTGCGTCAAGGGTGCGAGGTGGAGCCGACGGGAAGGCACCGCGAACTCCGGCCAACCAGCCTAGTGCGATCGCGCGGGCTCCCGGACGGTGCGGAGCGCGGAGCGGTTCGGTGGTGGGTGGCCGCCCCCGCGGTCACCCACCGTCACGGGCTCAGCTCGCCTTCTTGAGCTTCGAAGCGCTCGTGGTCACGCGGGCGTCGGCGGTGAGTTTCGGCTTGGCGGTCAGGCTCACCTTCAGCGACGACGCCTTCGCGAGTTTCAGTCCGCTGGGCGAGAGCTTGAGCGCGAGCGTCTTCGTGGCCCCGGCCTTCAGCACCGGGAACGTCTTCGACGCGAGCGTGACCGTGGTGGGCTTCTTGCCCTTCTTCTTCGCCTTCACGGACGTGGTCAGCGCGAGCTTCACGGTGCAGCCGGCCGTCTCGGTCTTCGGGCAGGTGACCGGCACCGAGAGCGTGCCCTTCTTCAGCGCCCAGGTGATCTTCCCGAAGGTGACCCACGGCTTCGGCGCGGGGGTCGGCACGGGCGTCGCGGCTGGGCCCGGGCCTGGTTGCGGGGCGGGCGTCGGCTGCGGCGTGGGCGTCGGGCAGTCGACCGTCGCCGTCTTCGCGCCGGCGGCCCCGGACACCTCGACGTTGCCGGCGAGGTCGCGGGCCTGCACGGCGAACGCGTACGTGTGGCCCACGGTGCCCTTGTACGTCGCGGAGGTCGCGGCCTGCCGGATGAACCACGGCTGGAACGCGCCGCCGTCGACCGACACGGTCACGTCGTAGGAGCCGATCCCGGACACGGCATCGGAGCCGGCCCACGACACGTCGAGCGCGCCGCACGTCGCGCCCTGGGCGACCGTCTGGATCGACGAGGTCGGCGCACCGTCGTCGATGAGATTCGACCAGGCGTTCGTGTGGATGACGGCGTTCGCGTCGAACGTGATCGCGGCGTCGCCGCCGATCGTGGTGCCCGAGGCCACGCCGCCCTTCGTGGCGACCGAGTACGCCACGCTGCCCTGCCCGTTCGGCGCGTCGGTGTTCGGCGGGAGCAGGCCGGCGAGCGGGTCGGCGGTCGGGAGGAGCGTCTGCGGGTCGAGCGAGGTGAAGGTCCACGTGATCTTGCCGGTCGCCTGGTCGAGGCCCGCGACGACCTTCGCCACGAGATCCTGGGCGGGCCGCAGATCCTGGGTCGTGGTCCACGTCTGCGCGCCCGCGGGCGGCGTGAGCACGGTGTCGCCGAAGGCGATCGTGCCGAGCCGGAAGGTGCTCAGGTCGACCTTCGCCGGGTCGAGCTGGTCGACGACGGAGATCGTCTGCGCCGGGGCGCTCGCCGTCGGTTTGTTCTCGAACTCGACCTCGTAGGCGAGGGGCACGTCGGAGCGGACGGCGTGGGCGTCTCCGCCACCGGTCACCCCGGACTTCTGGTTCGGGTCACCGGACTGCACGACCTCCTTGTGGGCCGGCGGTGCGTCGGGGTCGAAGGGCTCCTCGGTCGAGTCGGGGTTGTCC
>JAVHXX010000401.1 GCA_031119595.1 Patulibacter sp.
CCCCAGTCGTCCATCCCGACGACCCTCCTCTTGGCGCCCTTGCCGGATCGGATCGTGATCTGTCGTTGGTCGCGGTCCAGGTCGCGCTCCTCGAGGTCGAGCGCCTCGGCGATCCGCATGCCGGTCCGCCACAGGACGACGATCAGCGTGCGGAGCCGCAGGCCGGCGACGTGGATGTGGACCCCGGCGTACTTGCTGGTCGGGATCGTCGCCTGGAGCAGCTGCTGCACCTCGGCGGGCTTGTAGGCCCGAGGAGGGTAGGTCTTGCCCTTCGTGCGAGGGGCGTGACCGCGGCGACTGCGGCGGTGCGGGTTGATCCGTCGTCCGCGCGCGTCGTAGCGCGGCGCGGTAGCGTCCAGAGTGCTCATCGAGACCTGTCTCTCGTTGGGCTGACGCCGTTCCGGTTGCACCCGGGGCGGCGTCGCTAGTTGTAGGTCTCGTGGACGCTACGCCCGGCCCGTCGCTCTAGCAATCGGTGCTTCGTCTATGCGGACGCGATCGTCCGCTGGGACCGTCCATGCTCCGGTCAGCCCTCCCGCCGCTTCCGCGCCTCTCGCAGCGCCGCTCGGACGCCGGGCTCGTGGACAGACCACGAGATGACGGACGACAGCCGCTCGACCTCGGCGAGGAGACGCAAGACGTCCTCGCTCGTGCTGTTACCAGCCTCGGCGCGCTGGCGGAGCTCTGCGAGGTCGTGGCCGAACAGGGAGCCGGGCCCGAACACGGCGGTGGCCGGCGTGTTCTCGGCAAGGTAGGAGAGCGTGGCATCGGCCTGCTCGGGGCTGAGTCCGTCGGCGATGAGTTCCTGGCGGAGGTCTGGCTCGTCCATCGCAGGATGGTAGGTACGAACCACCGCAGGCGGGCTCGAGGGGCTTGTGGCTCGGTCAACCTTGAGGATTCCCGCAGGCGTTCATCGTCTATGTTCGAGCCTGATCAAGGCCGGATTGGCCAACTCCGCGATCCCCCGCGCGGCCAACCACGAGGGATGCCCGTGACCAAGACCAAAGCACTCACGCTGGCCGCCGTCGGCGCGCTGGCCCTGAGCCCGGCCGCGAGCGCCGCGCCGAGCGTCGCCGGCGCGCGGGCCGCCACCGAAAAGAAGGTGCGGCAGACCTACAGAGATGACATCAAGGAGTACAAAGCCGACGTCCAAGTGACGTGCCACAAGCCGAAGAAGGTCTCGAAGAAAGAGTGGCGCTTCGCTTGCGACTGGATGGTCGACGTCGGATTCTCCGGCGGGTTTGACGGCGTCGACACTCCGATGGGCACCTCGAAGACCTTCTACGACACCGGCGAAGGCTGGACGGTCTTCCTCTAGGCCATGGACTTCTACGACCGCCAAGAGGCAGAACAGCGAGCCCGCGCCAAGCGCCGCGAGGAGGAGCATGCTGCCGCCGTCGCCGCCGCCCCGCCAGGCGCACGCTGGGAGTACAAGGTCCTCGAGAATTCGGCGCTAGCCGGTTGGAAAAGCGGCAAAATCTCTGACCTGGAACCGCTCCTCAATCAATATGCGGAGGCCGGCTGGCGGGTCATCGCCATGAGCTTCACGGGCCAGATCAGTCAGACACTCGCCCGCGACAAGAACCACCTGTACGTCGTGCTTGAGCGCGAGCGACAGCCGGCCTAGAACGCAAAACGCCCCGCCTGGCCGTAGAGGCCGGACGGGGCGGGGTCTATAGAGACAGCCGCCAGCTCGACCAATCAGACCTTGGGCGCCGGCTTCGGTTCGACCCCAATGCGCATGGTCGGCGGTCCAAGCTCCGCCTTCGAGAACTGCTCAAGGTGGCTGGCCAGCTGCTCCGGCGTACCGTCCTCAAGGAAGGCGATGAAATCGTCGTCGAAGGTCATCCGCCATGCCTTCGCGACCTGCGGGACGGCATAGTCGAGGCACCACTTGCGGTGAGTGTCGACCTGTACGGAGACCGCACAGTCATGGCCGTCGGTTGATGTGACCCGCACGCGATAGCGGGTTCCCTCGTTGACCCGGTGACCCGGATCGGCGGTCAGACGACCAACGCAGGCAGCGAGCCACTTGGTTCGGCGTTGAGTACCCACTCGCGCCGATTATGCCGAGCTTTGCGGGACAGCGCGTGGCGTAGTGCGTTCTTCATCGCGTGCTGTTCGGCTTCACGCTCAGCTTTGTCGAGGCGCTTGGCGAACTCCATCACCCGCGGGGTGAGTACTGCCAGCATCTCATTCTCGTTCTCGGCGCGATCCTCGAGGCCGGCGAGATAGATGGCGTAGGAGAGCACTCCGTCGCCGAGCTTCTCGAGTGCTTCGTCGAACGTCTCCGCGTGAACGACGACCTGAAACTCGGTGCTGTCCAGAACATGGCAGCCGTGCTCCACCCAGTGAAGGGCCTCGGTCAAGGTCACGCCGAACGCCGAGATCGCTCCCACTCCGGGGCTCTCTGCCGTCGGTTGCGTCGTCATTCGATTCACCCCTTCCTAGTTCGTCCGTCAACACGGGCGCCGTTAGCGCCGGTGGACAGACATCAGCTTCTTATCATGATAGGAACCGCTGCGCACCCCGTGCGCCCACCCTGTCGGGTCCCAGAACGACGAACGCCCCGCCCCCGCTACAGAGCGGAGACGGGGCGTGAAGCGCCTTCGGTAGCGAGGAGTGGCGCCTACTCGGTGGCCGGCGAAACCTTGGTCCGCGTGAGCTCGGCGAAGACGAGCGGCGCGATCGTCGCGACCCACGGCAGCACTTGCTCGAGGGAGACGTGCGCGCCGAGGTGGACCAGGACGCCGACGACGATCGTGGCGACGACGCCGTTGACGCGGGCCGGCTCGCGCTTGTAGAGGTCGGTGATCTGATTCATGCCGGCACCAGGTGGCTTCCGGTGTTGCGGAACGCACGCTTGAGGGCGGCCTCGATGCGCTGCGCGACGCTGGGCTTCTTGAGCTTGTTCACGAGTACTTCCCGGTCAGGAACAGGGTGCGTTCGGCGTGGCGCCGGCGCGTGAGGCCGGCGAGCGTCTGGCCGTCCGCCTTGTCGTAGACGAGGAACGCGTCGCCGATGCGATGGCGGTCCTTGGACCGGATCGCGTCGCCCAGCGTGCGGCCCCGGTCGAGGATCCCGGGGCCGAGGTTGTACACGGCGGACACCAGCGCGTTGAACTCGGCGGCCGTGGTCTTGATGCCCTCGGCCTTGAGCAGGCGAGCGACCGGCGGCGCGTATGTCTTGGTGAGGTCCGACTGAAGGAGCGTCCTGGCCTTGGCGAGCGTGAGCGCCTTGGACTGCATCGTCACACCCTCGGTGTGACCGAAGCCGATCGTGGGCTTGCCGACGGCGTCGTGGTACGGGCGGGCGCGGAAGCCCTCGAACTGCGAGATGAACCGGGCGCCGAGCGTCGAGACGTCGGTTCGGTAGCGGCGGATGCCGAGCATGGTCAGTGCCCCCTCTTGCGCAGGATCGCCGTCGGCGACTTGCGCAGGTTGACGTGGTGCTCCTCCGACCCTGAGGGGTACGGGCGGAACAGGGAGTAGCCGAGCGAGTGCGCGGCGCGGATGAGGCCGTCGGCGTCGGTGACATCGAGGCCGAGCTGCCACCACGAGAGCGGGCGGCCGACGGGGCCGGCGTACGCGACGCCGTCGGAGCGCAGCTCGTGCGTGGAGTGGCCGGGCGTGTTCGCCGGGTTCGGCGGGGCGCCGCGCCACCCGCGGATGAGGACGCGCTTGGTCGACCACAGCACCCACGCGGCCGACAGGTACGCCTGGCTGAGCTTGCCGTACTTCTCCGCGACGCCCTGGCGGCGGTCGGCGGAGTTGAGGATGCCCTTCCACCCGTGCGCGCGGCACTCAGTGAGGATGATGCGGTGCCCTCGAAAGCACGGCGTGCTGTCGAAGGTGACGGTCTCGCGCAGGGGCGGCCGTCGCTTGATCTTGGCCATGCGCTGGCCTCCCTGAGAAACGGGTCGGTGGGACCCGCCAGCCGGGCGGGAGCGGCGCCCCGAAGGGCGAGGGGTTCAGCGCGAGGAGCGCTCCAGGTCGCGGACGCGGCGCTCGAGGTCGTCGATCGTGCGTTGCTGCTGGCGGATCGTCGAGTCGCGCTCGGCAAGTGACCGGCGAACCTCGGCGAGCTGCTCGGCCTGGGAAGTGATGAGTTCGCGGGCGGCGGTGAGCTGCTCGTTCATGGCGTCCTGCATGTCCTCGTACCGCCCATCGAGCCGCTTGTCGTCGTTGGAGCGGCGCTCCATCACGTTCTTGGCGATGAGGGTCAGCAAGGCACCGGCAATCGAGAAGACGCCGACGGTCTGGCCGTCAGGTGCGGTGGGCATCGTCAGACCACCCCGTTGCCGACGAAGAACGCCATGCGCGCCACGGCGCCCCAGGCGGCGAAGACCCAGATGGCGGTCAGCACCTCGTAGGCAGCCGCGACGCACAGGCCGTTCGTCGCGGCGCACCCGAGGACCACGGCGGCAGCCCAGCGCTTCGCCTGGCCCTGCGGTAGGC
>JAVHXX010000402.1:0-3041 GCA_031119595.1 Patulibacter sp.
AGGACGGGTGGAATTGCAGGAGTCGGTGGCCGCCGCCGCCCTCCGTGAGGTGCCTCGCGAGCGCCTGCGCGACGTACGTCTTGCCCGTGCCCGGCGGGCCGTAGAGGATCAGCTGACGTTTGCGGGCGAGCGCATCGATCGTCTCCTGGAGCCAGTCCCACCCGACGAGCAGACCCTCGGCCAGGTCTCGGGTGGCGCGGCGGAGGCCGAGCTCACTCGCGGCATCTGCGGCCGCCGTGGCTTTCGGCACGTCGTCGACTGCGGGCGGCCGATCGGCCATGGCCCGACCGAGCGCGCCGGCAACGGCGGACCACGACCGGGTGCGGGTCCCGACGGCGAGGAGGCGTGCTCCCGCCTCGACCAGACTCGCTTCCCACGAGAGAGCCCCGCCGTCCGGCCTGAGCCGGGCGACATCCGCCAGGAGATCGGCGTCGAGCGGGGGCCACGTCGCGTCGGACTCCACGTGGGGCGCCACGGAGCCGGGGTCGTGGCGCATGGCGACGATGACCTCCTCCCAGAGCGGGTTGCGTTTGCCGTTCCACACGGCTTGGAGACCCTCGTCGTAGAGGTTCGACACCGGGGTGGGAAGACCGACGAGCAACTCCGAACGGAGCGCGATCAGCTTGTGGTCGTCGTCCTGCGCGGCGGCCACGTCCGGGATGTCCCGGAACGTCCGCAGGAGCTGATGGCGCTGCGTGCTCGACAGGACGACGTCGAAGACCTCGGGAAAGCACAGGTGCAGGACCGCGTTGGCTTGGAGCTGATCGGTGCTGGTCCCGACCTCACGGACCAGTGAGCGAAACCACCACGGATCCTCGAAGTCGGTCGGGCCGGAAGCGCTCACCTGCTTCGCCCGTCGAGCGAACCGCAGGAGGAAGCGGACGTAGGCGTCACGTCGTTGCTTTCCCGACCCGTAGTTCGCAATGCCACCGGCCAGGATCTCGTCGAGGTCCGCCGGGATGGAGACCCCGTCAGGAAGGAGCGGGGCCACCATGCCGAGCGTGGCAAGCTTGCTCTCGCGACCGGTGTCGCGCTCGCACAGCAACTCGAGGTAGAGGATCTCGATACCGAGCTGGCGGACGGGCGCGGGGTGGTCGGCGAGTTGCTCGACGAGCTTGGTGATGAACGTCCCCTCGCCGAACAGCTCCACCGCGAACGTGCGCTCGAGCGTGCGCATGTTGTCCTCTGTCCAGATCTCGTCGGCGGAGAACAGTGAGCCGTTCTCCATGAGACACGTTCGTCGCCACGACGTGAACAGGGCATAGATCTCGGGGCGGCACCAATCAGCGCGGGGCATGGCGCGAATCTAGCCGGGGCGTATCGGAGGGCTGACAAGACACTGTCGTCGGTGGCACACACTCGGCGCTTGGCGCGGCGAATCCGTGACGGGGCGCAGCAGCTCATCGAAGCGCAGGTCGTTCGGCGGGGAGCGCACGGCAGCAAGTGGGCGTCACCCGATGCCGGGTCGTCAGTCGCAGTCGAAGTCGTCGTTGTCGACGTAACTCGTGTCGGGTTCGCAGTAGCCATCCGTGGCATACGGGTCGCTGGGATCCGCCGGGCCGCTGGCGTCTGGTTCGGAATCGCTGGAGGAGCCCAGGCCCAGGCCGTCGGCGGTGTCCGAGTCGACGAAGAACTTCACGGGCATCGCGAAATGCCGCGCACCCCAATTCGTCTGGGCGACGCCCCAGAACAGCGTCATCCCGAGAAAGACCGATGCCGCCACGGCGAGGACTGAGGTTCTGTAGCCGTGGGTGCGCTGGAGCTTGATCAGCGCCTCCAAGTGCGCGTTCTGCTGGCGGAGCGCGTCGATCACCGGTTCCAGCTCGTTGGGGCTCGGCCCCTCCGTGGCGGATCCCGAGGGCGCAGTCGGCTCCGATGTCGCAGGGGCGTTCGCATCTGGGTTCGCGTCGGGCACGGTCGTTCCATGGTCGGGAGGTACAGGTGGCGCAGCGACTGGCGACTTTGGCCGCAGCCGCTACGTCGCGTGGTCGATGGTCGCTCGCCTCACCGTATCCGGGGACCCGGATCAGTCGACGCATGAACGCCGGCGGTGCTGCGGGGCCTAGTGTCGCTGCGTCAGGATGGGCCGATGCCGAGCCCCGCCGTCGAACGCCTCCTGCTGCGGATCGCCGAGGCCGACACGACCGCCGACGCGGAGCTCGCGCTGCGTGAACTCGCGGCGCTCGACGACGCCGATCCGGCCGTGGTGGTCGAGCATCCGCCCGTCGGCGACCTGTACAGCCGCGTGGCCGGCCGGCAGTTCGAGGCGGGCGAGGTCGACGAGGCGATCCGGCTCCAGGCGGCCGCGCTCGAGCACCCGTGCACGAAGCGGCGCTTCGAGCAGGGCACGCTGCTCGGGTACCGGTTCGTCGGTCGTGAGGACGCCGCCGCGCTGACGGAGCTGAAGGCCTCGCGGTCCGGCGGCCGGTCGGATGCGTTGCTCCTGTCCGGGTTCGCGGCGCAGGTCGAGGGGCTCGAACTCGGCCTCGCGCTCCGGCTCCACGATGAGGCCCTCGAGGTGGCGAAGGCCGCGAAGCCGGTCGACGAGGCGCTGGTCGCCGAGGTGTCCGTGGGGCGCGCGCTCGCCCGGTCAGCCGCCGGCTTCGACACCGATGAGGACGACGCCGTCGCCGAGGTCGAGATCGCCGAGGTGCGTCGCGCCGTCGACCTGGGCGACGCCCGCGAGGCGAGGCAGCTCTTCATCCCACGGGACCAGCTCGACGCCGCCCGTGCCGCCTGGCCCGACCTCATCGACCTCGCCGACGCCGATGCGTACTACGCGACCCTCGAACGCCGCTGGTCGCAGCGCCCGGCCGACGCGCCCGCACTCCAGCCGTACCCGGTCGATGTGGCGCTCTTCACCGCCGCGGGCGTGCAGCCGCCGCGCCTGCTCGACGATCTCCCGCCGGACCTCGTGCTCGCCATCGAGGCGAGCGGTGCCGGGCCGGTCGCATGGCCGCCGGGCCGCAACGACCCGTGCTGGTGCGGCTCGGGCCTCAAGTACAAGCGCTGCGACGGCTGACGGCCGCGTGCAGGGGAGG
>JAVHXX010000402.1:3051-4437 GCA_031119595.1 Patulibacter sp.
GGGGAGGCCGCGCTGGGCGCGGGGAACCTTGCATGCACCGCCGGGGCGTCGCGCCCCGCGCGGTGGCCGATCGCCTCAGACCGGGTTCTCGATGTCGACGAAGTGATGGTCGATGCCGAAGCGGTGGGCGAGGAGGTCCCCGAGGCGCCGCACACCGAAGCGCTCGGTGGCGTGGTGGCCCGCGGCGAGGAAGTGGATGCCCTCCTCCTCGGCGGCGCCCTGCGAGCGCTCGGCCGGCTCCCCGGTGATGAAGGCGTCGAGGCCGAGGGCGGCGGCTTCGTGGACGTCATCGGCGGCCGAGCCGGTCACGAGACCCACGGTCCGCACGCGCTCGGGGCCGTGCAGGAAGGCGAGCGGCGTCTGCGTGACCGAGCCGACGAGCGCCGCGAACGCCTCCGGCTCGAGGCCGTCGCCGGGGAGCGTGCCGTGGAGACCGAGGTCGCGGCCGCCGTGCGGGGCGAACGTGCCGCGGGCGGTGAGCTCGAGGGCGTCGGCGAGGATGGCGTTGTTGCCGACCTCGGGATGGGCGTCGAGCGGGAGGTGGTAGGCGACGAGACTCACGTCGTGCTTGAACAGGGGGCGCAGCCGGCCCGCGAGGAGGTGGTCGATGCCGTCGGTCTTGCCCCAGAACAGGCCGTGGTGCACGAGCAGCAGGTCGGCGCCGGAGGCGATCGCGGTCTCGATGAGCGCGCGGTTCGCGCTCACGCCGGTGACGACCGTGCGCACCTCGTCCTTCCCCGGGACCTGGAGGCCGTTGGGGCCGTAATCCTTGAATGCGGTGGGATCGAGGAGTTCGTCGAGATAGGCGACGATCGCGTCGCGGGGCGTCACGGAAGGCACGTCAGGGACCGTACGGCATCACATGTGTGTCGCCTGACCGCACGCTCCGATCGGTTTCGTTAACCTACGGCCCACCTCTCGGGGCGTGGCGCAGCTTGGTAGCGCGCACCGTTCGGGTCGGTGAGGTCGGAGGTTCAAATCCTCTCGCCCCGATGAATGGAGGCCTCTGGCGTGCACCATGCACCGCCAGGGGCCCCGACCCACTTCATCGCAGGGCAGTCACCACCCGCCAGCAGCGCCCGGGTATCCGCAGCTGCGCCCCCGGGAGGACCAAAACGTCGCCCGTCGAGCCACGTGCTCCAGACGCGCAGGACGCTCGCGCGGTCGCCAATCGGCGCCGCGCGGATCCGCCGAAACGACACCGACCTCCGCCATGCCCGGCGGCCCAGGAATGGGCTGCTGCCGGCGCGCGGAGGTCGACGGCGAGGCCGTGCGACTGCGGGAAACTACGGAGCAGAAACGCGGCGGATCCCTACTGGTGCAACCAGTCGACGCTGACGAAGAACCCAGGACACACGTTCCGGGGGGAATCATGCTCTTCAACAC
>JAVHXX010000403.1 GCA_031119595.1 Patulibacter sp.
CGGCCTACGACCTCGCGATGAGCGGCCGCACCGGACCGGTCCTGCTCGAGATCCCGGTCGACGTGGCGAAGGCGGAGGTCGGCCGTCGACCCGTCGCCGGTGGGCGTACCGACCGATCTCCGCGGTGGATCGTGCCGCCACGGCCCGAACAGGTCGCCCACGCCGCGGCGCTGCTCGCCGAGGCACGGCGTCCCCTCGTCCTCGCCGGCGGTGGCGTGGTCGCGGCCGGCGCGCAGGCGGCGCTCGTCGCGCTCGCCGAGGCCCTGGACGCGCCGTACGTGACGACCCTGCACGGGCTGGAATGTGGCGGCGGTCCGGGCTGGCTCGGCATGCCGGGCGTGTACGGGATGCAGGCCGCGAACTCGGCGATGCACGAGGCCGACTGCATCCTCGCGATCGGCGCCCGCTTCGACGACCGCCTCACCGGGCACCTCGACGGGTTCGCAGAGCGCGCCCACGTGATCCATGTCGATGCGGACTCCAGCGAGCTCGGGAAGCTCGTCCCCGCGGACGTCGCCATCCACGCAGACGCCTCCCTGACGATCGACGCGCTCCGCGAGGCGGCGGCGGACGTTCCGCCGCGTCCGCACCCGGACTGGTGGGCCCGCCTCGACGAGGTCCGGCGCGACCATCCCGTCGTCGGACCGCCGGCGCATGCCGGCGACGCGGCGATCGACGCGCTGAGCGCAGCATTGCCGTCCGACGCGATCATCACGACCGACGTCGGCCTGCACCAGATGTGGGCGGCACGTCGGCTCGCGCTCGGCGGCGGCCGACGCTGGATCACGAGCGGTGGTGCCGGCACGATGGGCTTCGGCCTGGGGGCCGCGCTCGGCGCGCAGGCCGCCGCGCCGGAGCGGCAGGTGGTGTGTGTCACCGGCGACGGCTCGCTGCTCATGCACGTGCAGGAACTCGTGACCGCGTCCGCGGAGCGGCTGCCGATCAAGGTGTTGCTCCTCGACAACGAGGCACTCGGGATGGTGCGGATGCAACAGGACCGGTTCCTCGGCGGTGCGTTCGCCTCGGATCTCTCCCGTGGTCCGGACTGGGGCGCGCTCGCCGCCGCGTGCGGCGTGCACGTCGCACGCGATGTCGACGACCTGCTGGCCGCCTCCGGCCCGGCGCTGCTGCACGTCCGGGTGCCCGAAGACGCGGAGTGCCTGCCGATGGTGGCGCCCGGGGCGACGACGGCGGAGATGATCCATTGACGGTGGCGTGGGCGGGCGCGGGCGACCTGCCCGGTGCCCGTCCACGCCGTGGGCGACGGGCGTCGGCCGGGCCGGAAGGCGTCATCGCGGCGACCTAGAGTGTCGCGATGGATTCCCTCACGACCCTCGACGAGATCGTCGAAGCCGCCCGCGCACTTCCCGGCACCCTCGTGGACGCGGCCGGCCCGTCGACCGGTGCGCCCGAGGCCGTCTGGGGGGACGTCTTCCTGTCGTTCGACCCGACGGGGGAGCTGCCCGCCGAGCGGCGGTTCCCGTTCGCGACCGTCGTCCGCAGCGACAGCGACGGTGCCGCGTCGATCCTCGATCGCCCGGACGTGTTCCGGTTCAACGTCGGCGTGGGGCGGGTCCGGTTCGAGGAGCTCCTCGGCTTCGCGCCGTCGGCGAACGGCGACCGCGCAGCTGCGTTCAACTACACCGTGCTCGACCAGCTGCTGCCGCACCCCTGGTACGCGTCGCAGGCGTGGGTGTGCGTGCTGAACCCCGGGGTGCGGACGGCCGAGCTGGCCGCCGCGCTGCTCGTCGAGGCGCACGGGCGGGAAGCGGCGCGCCACGCGGCGCTGCACCCGGGCGGTTCGCTCGGCTGACGCGGCCGGCGTTCGCTCAGTCCTCGAGGCCGAGCGCGAGCTGATCGGGTTCCGGGTCGGCCTTCGCCGACCCTCGCGGCTCCGGCTTCGGGAGCTCGACGGGCTCCACGTGGACCCGGTCACCGCCCAGCGGCACACACAGCTCGTCGACCAGCGACTCGGCGTCGGCGTCGCTCGAGAGCCACGCGGCCTCGGCATCTTCGCCCGCGAGCACGACCGGCATCCGGTCATGGATGCGCGCGGCGTCGCCGGTGGAGCTGGTCGTGATGATCGTGGCTGCCGGGACCTTCTCGCCCTTGACGATCGCGTAGCCGAGGAGCCCGGCGAAGGCGAAGTCCGCGCCGCCGTCGACGGTGTGCAGGAAGGGCTGCTTCTTGACCTTGGCTTTCGGGTCCTCGGCGGAGAGCCACTCGTACCAACCGTCGGCGGGTATGAGGACGCGGCCGCGTGCCTCGCGCACCGAACGCTTCCAGAGCCCCTGCTGGAGGAGTTTGTCGTCGCGGGCGTTGATCAGCGGGCGTTTGGATCCCGGGGGCTGGAAGCCCCAGCGCACCGTCTCGGCCCGGCGCTCGCCGTCGCGCTCCATCACGATCGCGATGGCGTCCGTCGGGCGGACTTCGATCTGGCCCATCGACGCGGCGATCGACCGTCCCCACGCGCCGTACCGCTTCGTGAAGTCCTCTTCGCTGTCGGCCTTGGTCCTGTACCGCCCGCACATCTCGCGTTGGATCCTAGGCCGCGCGGACGCCGGATCGGTCGAGCACCCGGCTCCGGCCCGTCGGCCCCCGCCCGCGCACGTACGATCCTCGCGTGGAGCGGGTCACGGGCATCGGCGGCATCTTCCAGCGCAGCGCGGGCGCGGCCGCGGATCTGCGGCAGTGGTACGCCGACCACCTCGGGATCGAGCTGTCGGACTGGGGTGCGAAGCCGTTCGAGCCGCAGGCCGGAGCGCAGCTCGCCTGGGAGACCTTCGACCACGACACCGCGTACTTCGGTCGACCGGACCAGGCGTTCATGGTGAACTTCCGCGTCGCCGACCTCGACGCGATGCTCGCGCAGCTCCGCGCCGCGGGCGTGGAGGTCATCGACGAGGTCCAGGCGTCCGACTTCGGCCGGTTCGGGTGGGCCGTCGATCCGGAGGGCACCCGCTTCGAGCTGTGGGAGGCTCCCGCGGCGGACGCCTGACCGGGGCCCTCGTCGTCGGCCCGCCATCGCACGCCGTCGGACGCGGAGCGGCGTTCCGGCCCGACTAGCGTGCGTCGCGAAGCACGGTGCTTCGTCGACCCCAGGGAGCGCGCATGTCCGGCATCGAGAGCAAGGTCGTCGCGATCACGGGCGCCAGCAGCGGCATCGGCGCCGCGACGGCGCGTCTGCTCGCCGAGCGCGGCGCGTCGGTGGTCCTCGGCGCGCGCCGCACCGACCGGCTCGACGATCTCGCAGCGGAGATCCGTGAGCGCGGGGGACAGGCCATCGTGTGCGCCGTCGACGTCACCCGGCCCGAGGATCTCGAGCGTCTCGTGCAGCAGGCGGTCGAGGCGTTCGGCCGGCTCGACGTGCTCGTCGGCAACGCCGGCGTCGCGACGATCGCGCCGGTCGCCGACCTCGATCTCGATCGGTGGAACGCCATGATCGACGTCAACCTCCGGGGCGTGCTGCACGGCATCGCCGCCGCGCTGCCGGTGTTCCGTGCGCAAGGCCGCGGGCATCTCGTCACGACCGTGTCGACCTCGGGGATCAAGATCGTGCCCGGCCAGGCGGTGTACGCGGCGTCGAAGAACGCCGTCCGCACGCTCCACGAGGCACTCCGGCAGGAATCGACCGACGGGACCCTCCGCACGACGGCGATCTCGCCCGGGTTCGTGCGGACCGAACTCGTCGACCACATGGACGACCCTGCCGCCCGCGCCGAGGCCCAGCAGGCCATGGCGCGGATCGGGATCGCGCCGGAGGCCGTCGCCCGGGCGATCGCGTTCGCGATCGAGCAGCCCGACGACGTCGAGATCGGCGATCTCACGATCCGGCCGACGGTCCAGGGCTGACCGGCGCCGCGGATCCGCCTCGTCGCGGAGCCCGCTGGGCACGCGCATAGGATCCGCTGATGCCGTTCACGCTCACGAACCTGCGCGACGATCCGGCGGACGTCGGCGCGAACTTCGACGGGGATCCGGGACTCGAGTTCCGGCTCGGGGGCCTCCATCTCGGCCTCGAACACTCCGGGCTGAGCTATCAGCGGATCCCGCCGAACTCGCGGTTCCCCTACGGCCACACCCACCACGAGCAGGAGGAACTGTTCGTGGTGGTCGGTGGCAGCGGCCGGATGAAGCTCGACGACGAGATCGTGGACGTCGCCCGCCTCGACGCGGTCCGGGTGCCGCCGGGGACGTGGCGCGGTTACGAGGCCGGGCCGGATGGCCTCGAGCTGCTCGTGTTCGGGGCGCCCAAGTTGGAGGGCAACCCCCGGGACGACGTCGAGGGGTACCGCGACTGGTGGGCCGACTGAGTCACGGTGCGGCGGGCTCCAGCTCGAGCTGAGGCCTCGCCGCCGTGGCCTCGCGCAGCGCGCGGTCGTGGGTCACGAGCACCACGGCCGACGGCGTCGTGAGCAGCGCCTCGCCGAGCTCGT
>JAVHXX010000404.1 GCA_031119595.1 Patulibacter sp.
GGTCGCCGTCGCAGTCGCTCCACGACCGGAGCTTCTCGACGATCCACGCCGCGAGGCCCGCCGGGGAGTCGTTCAGCCCGACGGCCGCGGTCTGCGGCTTGGTCCGGTGCATCATCGCGTAGGCGCCCTCGGCCGTCCGCCACCGGTCGGTCTCGGCGACGAACGCACGCTCGGCGTCCGACAGCGTCGACGGGTCGAGCCCGGGCCAGGCCAGGCCACCGTCGATCCGGTGCACGGCGACGACCCGGTCGGGATGGTCGAGCGCGAGGTACCGGGCGACGTGGCTGCCGATGTCCCCGCCGGACACCGCGAACCGCTCGTACCCGAGGTCGGTCATCAGCGTCGCCCACATCCCGGCGACCGCGCGGGCGTCGATCGGCTGCGGCGGTGCGTCGGAGAAGCCGTAGCCGGGCATGTCCGGAACGACGACGTCGAACCCGGCGTCGACGAGCATCGGCAGCACCTTGCGGTACCGCCACCCGGAGTCCGGCCAGCCGTGCGCGAGCAGGACCGGCAGCGCGTCCGGGGCGTCGGCGCGGGCGTGCAGCACGTGGATCCCGATGCCGTCCACCACGACCCGGCGCGACGGGAGCGCGACGAGCGCAGCCCGGTGCGCGTCGAAGTCGAACCCGTCCGCCCAGTACTCGACGAGCGGGCGCAGCTCGTCGACGTCGACGCCGAGCGACCACCCGGTCCCGGCGGGAGCGTCCGGCCAGCGGGTCGCGCGCAGGCGCGCACGCAGGTCGTCGATCGTCGCGTCGTCGATCTCGGGGGTCTCCGCCATGGCGGCACGCTACGCCTGCCCACCGACAGCCGGTTGCCACAGCCGACACGGTCCTGGTCCGGCACCGGGACGGACGGGAGGCGCGGGTCGGGCCCGCACCGTGCCTCCCGTCCGTCGCGGCGGCAGCCGTGTCCTCCGGGTGCTGATCAGCCGACGCGCGGCGCGTCGACGGCCCAGTACCAGTTGTTGTCGCCGTTCGTGAGGGCCCACGCGACGCGCATGCTCGTCTTGCCCGCCGGGACGGCGACGGGCACGGTCTGGATCGCGGCGGTCGAGTCGCCGGCCAGGGTCGAGGCCGTGGTCCAGGTCGCGCCGTTGTCGAAGCTGACCAGGACCGACGCGGTCTCGTTGCCCTCCTTGCGGTAGTGGGACCCGAAGGTGATCGTCGCGGTGGACCCGGCGCTGACCGCGTACGGTGCCGAGACGAGGCGGCTGTTGAAGAGGCCGGTGTGGGCCTTGTCCGACCACTCGTCCGAGTCGGCGACGGCGAAGACCCCGCGGGCGCGGACGTTGGTCTCGCGTCCCTGGCCCGGATCGGTCTTGGTCCAGAAGTCGTCGTCGGTCAGCGACCAGCCGCGCCACTCGGTGACGCCGCCGGTCCCCATGCCGGTGTCGTCGATGCTCCAGCCGGACGGGACGGCGTGCGTCCAGCCCTTCGTGGCTGCCGGGATCGCGGTCTCGTCCACCGCAGGAGCGAGTGATCCGACCATGCTGTCGAACGGATCGGTGGAGGCGGTCGCGAGCGGACGGCCGTCGAGCGCCGCGGGGATCGGGACACCGAACGTGCTGAGGACGTCCGCTGCGATGTCGACGTTCTTCGGCTTGACGGCCGGGGTCGTCCTGGTGATGCCGGGTCCGGTCTTGATGATGAACGACGAACGTTCCGGCGGAGTGTTGCCGCCGTGACCGCCCGCGTCGGTGTGGCCGTGGTCGGCGGTGACGATGATCGACCACTGCTCCGACGTCGGCCGCTTCGCGACGGCCTGCCGGATCTTCCCGACGTAGCCGTCGATCTCCGCCACGGCAGCGAGGTACTCGCTCGATGCCGCGCCGTCGGCGTGGCCGGCCTCGTCGACGTCGTCGAAGTGCACGAACGACGCGTTCGGCGCGGCGGTCTCCCCGAGTTGTCCGAGGACGTTGGCGGCGGTGTCGCTGTCACCCGTCGAGACGTACCGGGTGTCGACGGCGCTCGTGATCAACGGGGAACCGGCCGACCCGTCGATGATGGGTGCCCAGGTCGCGGCGGCGTAGGTCGAGAGCGCCGGGTTGGCCGTCTCGAGGCGGCTGAGGAAGTCGGGGTACTGGGTGATGTTGCTCGACGTGCCCCACGAGTTGCTCAGGACGCGGTGCTTGTCGGGCCAGACACCGGTCCGGTTCGTCGCCCACCCGGGGCCGGACAGCGTCTGCGACATCGGTGCGGCGTACAGCCAGGTGGTGCTGGAGTACCCGGAGGCGATGAGGGCCTCGAGGTTCGTGGCGTTCGCCGGAGCGATCTTGTCGAAGCGGAGTCCGTCGATGCCGACGACGATGACGTGCTGGTCCGAGGCGGCGGCAGCGGCGGGCATCGCGCCGACGCCGAGGCCGGCCACGGCGAGCGCGAGCGTCGACGCCACCGCGACGACCTGCTTCCGGCGGCTCACCGGGTCACCAGCTCGGCACCGAGCAGGAGCTCGGGGAGTGCGCTGACCGACGCCAGGACGTGGTCGTGCGGTTCCGCCTCGAGCGCCTCGCGCGGCGTCTGGCCGGTGAGGACCCCGACGCTGACGGCGCCGGCGTTCTTCGCGGCGCGCAGGTCGACGACCGTGTCACCAGCGGCGAGGACACGACGGACGTCCGTGACGCCGGTCCACTCCATCGCGCGGTGGATCATGTACGGCGCCGGGCGCCCCGCCGGGACGTCGTCGGTGGTGACGACCGCGTCGAGGTCCTCCCCGACCTGCCAGCCCACGCTCTCCAGCAGGAGGTCGACGATGTCGCGGGAGAAGCCGGTCGTCAACGCGACCGTGACCCCGGCTCCCCGGAGCGTCCGGACGGCGTCGGCGACGCCTGGCAGGATCACGGCCGGCTGTTCGGCGTACCGGGACCGGAGGATCGCGCGGAACCGGTCGAACGATCCGGCCACCTGCTCGGTCGTCGGCGTGACTCCGCCGAGACGGAGCAGTGCGTCGATGGCGGTGACCTTGTCGGTCCCCATCCAGGTCTGCAGGTCGGAGGCGGCGACGGTGGCGCCGCGTTCCTCGACGGCGGCGCGGAGGGCGTCGTAGACGATTCCGCCGTCGTCGAGGGTCGTGCCCGCGATGTCGAGGGCGACGAGGTCGATCATGGTGGTCCTTCCGGAGTGGGGGTCGGTGGTGGTCATCAGAGGGTGCCGGTGGCGGTGTTCCAGTCGCCCACGTACGAGTCGAGGTTCTTCGCGATGTCGTCCCAGTCCGGGTGGACGATCTCCACGCCGTCCATGAGCGCGTCGAGCTTCTCCGCCTCGTCGCCGGTGGGGTGGACGTCGGAGCGTGCCGGGAAGCCGCCGGCGACCGTCGTGGCCTGTTCCTGCGCGTCCTTCGTGTAGAGGAAGTCGAGCAGCTTCTTCGCGTTCGCGGTGTGCGGGGCGTCCTTGACGAGTCCGACCGAGTACGGCACGGACATGGTCGTCGGGGTGCCGTCCGCGCCGGCGAGGAAGAAGATGCCGAGGTTCGGCATCGACTCCTGCTGGGCGTTGTTCATCTGCACGTCGCCGTTCGCGATCGTCAGCTCACCCTTGTCGACCTTCGCTGCGAGGGCACCGGTGGAGTCGGACGGCCCGACGTTGTTGTCCTGCAGCTTCGTGAAGTACGCGTTCGACTGCTTCGCACCGAGGACCTCCCGGGCCAGCATGAGCATCGCCGTCCCGTCCCCGGCGACACCGGGCGTGGAGTACTGCAGCTTGCCCTGGTACTCGTCGTCGAGCAGGTCGTCCCAGGTCCCCGGCGCGTCGGGGACGTCCTTCGTGTTGCGGATGAAGCCGATGTAGTTGTTCACCAGCGCCTCGTAGGTGCCGTCGGCCGCCTTGTCGGACTCGGGGACCGCGTCGCTCCCCTCGGGGGCGTACTTCGCGAGGAGGCCGTCCTCCGACGCGGTCTGGATGAACGGCGGCAGGGTGACCAGCAGGTCGGCCTGGGTGTTCGAGGACTCCTGCTTGACGCGCTGGAGCACTTCCCCGGACCCGGCCTCGACGACCTTGACGTCGATGCCCGTCTCCTTCTCGAAGGCGGCGAACACGGTCTGGTAGTAGGAGTCGTCACCGTCGTTGAGGCCGTCGGCGGTGTACACGGTGACGGTCTTGGCGGAGCTGTCGGCCTTCGCGGCCGAGCTGCCGGCGGAGCAGCCGGACAGGGCGGCGACGGTCGCGCCGGTGAGGGCGAGGGCGGTGACGGTGCGGAACAGGGTCCAGCGGGGCGTGGTCATGGTGTCCGATCGGGTCGATGAGCGGGAGGAGGTCAGACGCGGACGCGGCCGGCGAGGACGCGTTGCAGGACGAGCAGGACGAGCAGCGTGATGCCCATGAGGACCACCGCGAGGGCGGCTCCCTCGTAGAGGCGGATGCCGCGTGAGGTGAACGAGAAGATCTGCAGGGGCAGGGTCCGCCAGGTCGGCGGGGCGACCATCATCGACGC
>JAVHXX010000011.1:0-4492 GCA_031119595.1 Patulibacter sp.
GTGTTCCTGAACGCGATCGCGGAGGACGGGACGGAGGCGCAGCAGCGCTTCTTCGAGCAGACGGTCGCCGACGTCTACCGCTCCTACGAGCGCGAGCTGCACCGCATGAACGCGATGGACTTCGACGACCTGCTCGTCCGCACGGTCAACCTCCTCGAGCTGTTCCCCGAGGTGCGCGAGCGTTACCAGCGGGTCTTCCGGTACATCCTCGTCGACGAGTACCAGGACACCAACCACGCCCAGTACCGCCTGCTGCGGCTGCTCGCGAGCGGCCACCGCAACCTGATGGTCGTCGGCGACGACGCCCAGTCGATCTACGGCTTCCGCGGTGCCGACATCCGCAACATCCTCGACTTCGAGCGCGACGACCCCGACGCCGTCGTGATCACGCTCGACCAGAACTACCGCTCATCGCAGACGATCCTGAGCGCCGCGAACGCCGTCATCGCGGGCAACCGCGAGCAGAAGCAGAAGAACCTCTGGTCCGAGAACGGGCAGGGTGAGCCGATCGTCGTCCGGGAGACCGAGGACGAACACGCCGAGGCACGCTTCGTGGTCGGCGAGATCGAGCGCCTCGTCGACGAGGAAGACGTCGGCCGCAGCGATGTCGCGTGCTTCTACCGGACGAACGCCCAGGCGCGCGTGCTCGAGGACCTCCTGATCCGTCGCGACATCGACTACCAGGTGATCGGCGGCACGCGGTTCTACGAGCGCATGGAGATCAAGGACGCCCTCGCCTACCTCACGCTCGTCGTGAACCCGCGCGACGTCGTCGCCTTCCAGCGCGTCGTGAACACGCCCAAGCGTGGGCTCGGCGCGACCTCGGTCGGCCGTGTGCTCCAGCACGCCGACGCGATCGGCGAGAGTCCGCTTGCGATGGCGGCTGCCGCCGACAAGGTCCCGAACCTCGGCGCCGCCGCCGTCAAGAACATGAAGGCGTTCGCCGCGGTGATCCGCGAGCTGCGCACCCGCAACGACGACGGCATGCCCGTGAGCGGCCTCCTCGACGCCGCCCTCGACCGGTCCGGGTACATCGAGGCCCTCGAGAACGAGCGCTCGATCGAGGCGGAGGGCCGCATCGAGAACCTCCGCGAGCTCGTCAACGTCGCCGCCGAGTACGACGCCACCGACCAGACCACCGCCGGGGTCGACGGCTTCCTCCAGGAACTCTCGCTCGTCGCCGACACCGACTCCCGCAGCGACGGCGCCGGCACGGTCACGCTGATGTCGCTCCACAACGCGAAGGGTCTCGAGTACCCGGTCGTGTTCATCCTCGGCATGGAGGACGGCGTCTTCCCGCACTCGCGGTCGTTCGACGAGGGCACGGTCGAGGAGGAGCGGCGGCTCTGTTACGTCGGTATCACCCGCGCCAAGGAGCGCCTCTACCTGACCTGGGCGCAGCGCCGGCAGACCTTCGGACAGACGAACTATGCGATCAAGTCGCGGTTCCTCAGCGAGGTGCCGGGCGAGCTCATCGCCGGCGGCGGCGTCGACGACGCTCCGTCGTTCGGCGGCGGTGCGGGCGGCTACCGCAGCCGCGGGCCGCGCGGCGCCACGACCGCGCCGCCGAGCGGCGGCGCCGACCCGACCACTGCCGACGGCGAGACGCTCCACATCGGCGACGACGTCGAGCACCGCCAGTTCGGTGTCGGCACGATCGTCGGCGCGCAGCCCGGCGGCGTGGTGATCGTGCGCTTCGCCGACGACGGCATCGAGCGCAAGCTGATGGCGGAGTACGCGCCGCTCAGCAAGCGCTAGCCGTCAGCCGGCACGGGCCACGAGCGCCCGCGCGGTCGCGACGTTGATGTCGACGGTGTCGGCGAGGTCCGGGGCGTAGCCGCCGGCCAGGACCACGCAGATCGCTGCGCCCCAGGACTCGGCGCGGTCCATGACGAGTGCATCCCGCGCAGCGAGGCCGTGCTTCGTCAATGAAAGGCGGCCGAGACGGTCGCCCTCCCACGGATCGGCGCCGGCGAGGTAGAAGACGAGCTCGGGGGTGTCCCAGCGGTCGATCGTGTCGAGCGCGCCCGTGAGCGCCTCGAGGTAGTCGTCGTCGCCGGTCCCGGTCGGCAGGTCGATGTCGAGGTCGCTCGTCGCCCGCCGGAACGGGTAGTTCGCGCCGCCGTGGACCGAGCACGTGAACACGTCCGGGTCGGGGTGGAGGAGCTCGGCGGTGCCGTCGCCCTGGTGCACGTCGCAGTCCACGATCGCCACGCGCCCGAGGGTACGTTCGCCGCGCAGCGCAGCGATCGAGACGGCGAGGTCGTTGAAGAGGCAGTAGCCGCGGCCCGCGGCACGCCCGGCGTGGTGGGTGCCGCCGCCGAGGTTCATGCCGTGCCCGAAGACGAGCGCATCCCGGGCGGCCTCGAGCGTGCCCTGGGCGGAGCGGCGTCCGCGCTCCACGAGCTCGGTGCTCCACGGCAGGCCGAGCACCCGGATCTCGCGGTCGGAGAGTCGTCCCTCCCGCACGCGCTCGAGGTATGCCGCCTGGTGGGCCTCGGCCAGCCGCTCCCACGGGCACGGGGTCGACCCGTGGATGTCGCCGGCCGCGGCGATCCCATCGGCGACGAGCCGCTCACGCAGCATCCGGTACTTGCCCAGCGGGAACTTGTGGCCGCCGGGCAGCGGGAAGTCGTGCCGGTCGTGGGTCCAGAAGCGCACAGGGATCCTCCGGCCCGAGCATCGCACCCGGATCACCGAGCTGGCGCGACCGGCCGGCATCCGCGTCGCGCGAGCCGTCGCCGCCACCCTGGTGCCGGATAGGCTGGGGGTGCGGTGAGCGCGCCCTCGCGCCGGTCTCCCGCCCGCTCTCCTTCACCCAACCCGACGACCGGAGCCCGCCATGAGCGCTCAGATCATCGACGGCAAAGCGATCTCCGCTGCCCGCCGCGCGGCCATCAAGGACGAGGTCGCCGCCTTCGTCGCCGAGTTCGGCCGCAAGCCCGGCCTCGCGACCATCCTGATCGGTGAGGACGCCGGCTCGCAGGTGTACGTGGCCAACAAGCACCGTGCGTGCGAGGAAGCCGGAATGCTCAGCTTCGGGCACGAACTCCCCGCCGACGTGCCCTCCGAGGAGGTCGAGGCGCTGATCGACGCGCTCAACGCCGACGACACCGTCGACGGGATCCTCTGCCAGCTGCCGGTACCCGCGCCGCTCGACGGCGATGCGCTCAGCCAGCGGGTCAGTGCCGACAAGGACGTCGACGGCCTCACCGAGGCGTCCGCCGGCCGTCTCGCCCTCGCCGCGCCGGGGCTGCGTCCGTGCACGCCGCGTGGCGTGATGGTGATGCTCGACGAGCTCGGCGTCGACCTCACCGGGAAGCGCGCCGTCGTCGTCGGCCGGTCGAACCTCTTCGGGAAGCCGATGGCGCAGATGCTGCTCCAGGCCAACGCCACCGTCACGATCGCTCACTCGCGCACCGCCGACCTCCCCGCGGTGTGCCGCGAGGCCGAGGTGCTCATCGTCGCCGTCGGGCAGCCCGAGATGGTCAAGGGCGACTGGGTCGCGCCCGGCGCCACGGTGATCGACGTCGGCATGAACCGGACCGATCGCCTCGTCGGCGACGTGGACTTCGCGCAGGCGTCGCAGGTCGCCGGAGCGATCACGCCGGTGCCCGGCGGCGTCGGTCCGATGACGATCGCGATGCTCCTCGCGAACACGCTCGACGCGGCGCGTGCGGCGGAGGCCCGCCGCGCCGTGGCCCACTAGGCGCGGCGTCGATGCTCGGAGATCGGATCCGTCTCGGCGAGCAGCTCGTCGTGGTGGGCGTCATCGCGCTGATTGTGTTGCTGCCGTTCGGCTCGTGGTTCGAGCTGGGCGCGCCGAACCCCGACCGCGGTCTGCCCGGTGGGGTCTACGTGGCCGGGACCGCGGGCGCCTGGCACCTCGGGTGGTTCGCCTTCGCCGTCGCGTGCCTGGCGGGCCTCGCCGCGCTCGTCTACGTGGTCCGGATGTTCACCGCCCGGTCCGCGGAGCGGGTGATGCTGCAGGCCCCGGTCGTGTTCGCGTTCGGACTTTTCGCGACGCTCGTGGTCCTCGTCCGGATGGTCCTGCTCACGCCCGGGTTCGACGAGACCTTCCCGATCGCCGGTCCGGAGCGCCTCTCCACCGTCCACTTCGACGGCCTCGTCACCGCCGGCGGCTGGCTCGGACTGATCGCGCTCGCCATGATCCCGGTCGGCGCCTGGATCGCGATGTACGACGAGCGCACCGACAGCCTCGGTGCCGTCGCGCGCACGGCGGCGCTCCTGCGCGACGTCGAGGCGCGGCCCGTGTCGGCGCTGCCGACCGCAGTGCGGACCCCGGAACCCGCGGCCGCCGTCGTCGCCGACGATGCCGCCGCGGACGACTCCGTGGACGGCCCCCGTGACGAGCCCGTCCCCCTGAGCGCCCTGGAGCGGGCGCTGCACGCCGCCCGTGCCCTCGTGCTCGCCGATCTGGCCGCGCGCGAGGTCGTCGCGGCGGATGTGGTGTCCATGGTGGAGGAGTCCA
>JAVHXX010000011.1:4502-23669 GCA_031119595.1 Patulibacter sp.
CGTTCGTCCCACTCGGCGCGTGGATCGCGATGTACGACGAGCGCACCGACAGTCTCGGCGGGATCGCCCGCACGGCGGAGCTCCTGCGCGACGTGGAGCCGCGGTCGGTCGCCACGGGTGACGACGAGCGCCCCGAACCTGCCGCAGCGGTCGTCGCTGACGACGCCGCTTCGGACGACTCCGTCGACGGCCCCGGCCGCCTCGGATGACCTCGGCCGAGCGCGCTGCACGCCGCCCGGCCGGGCGGTAGCGTGCCCACCGATGGGTGACCGCTTCCGCATTGGCGAACTGCTGGCCGCGATCGGGACGATCGGCCTGGCGCTGTCGCTCGGACTCCTCCACTGGTTCCAGCCGGCGTTCGATATGAACCGCAAGGCCAACAGCGCCGCGTTGTCCACCTATCCGCACAACCTGAAGTCGCTCGACGCCGGCGTGCTCGGCTGGTTCGCGTTCGTGATCCTGTTCCTCGCGATCATCGCCGGGATCGTGTTCTTCCTGCGCGCGCTCACCGCCCCGGACTCCGAGCGCCCGATGCTCCAGGCGCCCTACGCCTACGTCATCTCGGGCTTCGCGTTCCTCGTGCTCGTGTGGCGCCTCTTCCTCTTCCAGCCCGGGCCCAGCGCCGACGCCGTCTCCGGCCGCACGCTCCTCTCGGCGCAGCAGATCCTCGCGGCCCACGTCGACGTGACCCTCGCCGCCGGCGCCTGGGTCGGGTTCGTCTCGGTCACCCTCATGATGCTCGGCTTCTGGTTCGCCATGTACGACGAGCGCACCGGTGGTCGCGGCGCCCGCCGCCAGACCGACGCCCTCCTCGCCGACGTCGCCCCGCGCGCCGTGCCGCACGTGCCGGCGCCGGCCGATCCCGACGCGGCCGTCGTCGCCGACGACGCGGTCGCCACCGACCCTTCCTCTCCGTCCAGCCCGGCCTCCGGAGGCCCCGCATGATCGACGCCAAGCAGGTCCTCCACGTCGCGCGGCTCGCGCGCCTGGAGCTCGCCCCAGAAGACGTCCAGCCGATGGCCGACGAGCTGTCGAGCATCCTCGGTCACATCGAGCAGATGTCGTCGCTCGACCTCGAGGGCGTGAAGCCGACCACGCACGTCGTCCCCGTCGAGGGCGTGCTCCGCGCCGACGAGGCCGAGGCACCGCTTCCGCGCGAGGTCGCGCTCTCGCAGGCGCCGAAGCACTCCGAGACCGGTTTCCTCGTCCCGAGCCCGCAGGCGTAGTCATGGCGCAGTCCGAATCGATCACCGCGGCGATCAAGACCACCGCGACCGAGCAGATCGCCGCCATCCAGGCCGGCGCCCTCGACGCCCGTGAGCTCTTCGACGCGTACCGCGAGCGCGCCGCCGCCGACCCGAACAACGCCTTCACGTGGGTCGCCTCGGAGACCCCCGCCGAGCTGCCGGCCGCGAGCACGCCGCTCGCCGGCCTGCCGGTCGCCATCAAGGACCTCTTCTGCACCGAGGGCGTGCCGAGCCAGTCCGGCTCGAAGCTGCTCGAGGGGTACCTGCCGCCCTACACCGCCACCGCGGTCCAGAAGCTCATCGACGCCGGCTCGACCTCGCACGGCAAGACCAACCAGGACGAGTTCGCCATGGGCAGCTCGAACGAGAACTCGGCGTTCGGTGCCGTCCTGAACCCCTGGGATCCCTCGCGGGTCCCGGGCGGCTCGAGCGGAGGCAGCGCCGCCGCGGTCGCCGCAGGCCAGGCGCCGTGGGCCCTCGGGACCGATACAGGCGGTTCGATCCGCCAGCCTGCCGCGTTCTGCGGACTGGTCGGCCTGAAGCCCACCTACGGGTCCGTGAGCCGGTTCGGGATGATCGCGTTCGCGTCGTCGCTCGACCAGGCTGGCCCGATCACCCGATCCGTCGCCGACGCGGCCCTGCTGCTCTCCCACATGGAGGGCAAGGACCCGCGCGATATGACCAGCATCGGCCTCCGCGAGCCGATCGAAGTCCCGACCCGCACCGATCTCACCGGCCTGCGCATCGGCGTGCCGGAGGAGCTCTCGGGCGAGGGCATCGACCCGGGCGTGCGAGCCTCCTTCGAGGCCGCGCTCGAGCAGGCCAAGGCCCTCGGCGCGACCATCTCGACCATCCACCTCCCGAACGCGCCCCATGCACTCTCGGCGTACTACGTACTCGCGCCGGCCGAGGCCAGCTCGAACCTCTCCCGCTTCGACGGCGTCCGCTACGGCAACCGCCTCGAGGCCGAGGACGGTTCGCTGATCGGCATGTACACGCGCACGCGCACCGAGGGTTTCGGCGCGGAGGTCAAGCGCCGCATCATGCTCGGGACGTACGCCCTGTCGGCCGGCTTCTACGACGCGTACTACGGCCGCGCCCAGCAGGTCCGCACGAAGATCGTGGAGGACTTCGCGGATGCGTTCTCCCAGGTCGACCTGATCGCCACGCCGACCGCACCGACGACCGCGTACGAGCTCGGCGCGAAGTCGTCCGATCCGCTCTCGATGTACCTCGGCGACTTCTGCACCGTGCCGATGTCGCTCGCGGGCATCCCGGCGATCTCGATTCCGTCCGGCCTCGCCGACGGCCTCCCGGTGGGCCTGCAGCTCGCCGGCCCCGCCTTCTCCGAGAACCTGATCCTCGGCGCCGCGCACGCGCTCGAACAGGCGATCGGCTTCGACACCGCAGGAGCGATCCGATGAGCGTCGCCGACTACGACATCACCATCGGCCTGGAGATCCACGTCCAGCTGGCGACGAAGACGAAGATGTTCTCGCCGATCGAGACATACTTCGGCGCCGACCCGAACACCCTCGTCGG
This sequence comes from Patulibacter sp., assembly GCA_031119595.1. Taxonomy (GTDB): domain Bacteria; phylum Actinomycetota; class Thermoleophilia; order Solirubrobacterales; family Solirubrobacteraceae; genus JAGIBJ01. The sequence goes on from JAVHXX010000011.1 coordinate 7,292, forward strand.
CCCGGTCGACCTCGGCCTGCCCGGCACGCTGCCCGTGCCCAACGCCCAGGCGATCCACTACGGGATCATGCTCGGGCTCGCATTCAACTGCGCGATCGCCGACCGGCTGGTCTTCCATCGGAAGAACTACTTCTACCCCGACCTGCCGAAGGGGTACCAGATCAGCCAGTTCGACGAACCCCTCTGCGGGCCCGGGAACTTCGGCGGCGTGCGCATCCACCGCGTGCACCTCGAGGAGGACGCCGCCAAGCTGACCCATGCCGGTAGCTCCGGTCGCATCCACGACTCGGACGCCTCCGTCGTCGACTTCAACCGCGGCGGCACCTCCCTCGCGGAGATCGTCACCGAGCCCGACATCCACTCCGCCGAGCAGGCCAGCGAGTGGCTGCGGCTGCTGCGCACCACCGTGCGCCAGCTCGGTGTGTCCGACGTGAACATGGAGGAGGGCTCGCTGCGCTGCGACGCCAACATCTCCATCGCGCCGAAGGGCTCCGGCGTGCTCGGCGCCAAGACCGAGCTCAAGAACATGAACTCGTTCCGGTTCATCGAGCGTGGGATCCGCGCCGAGGTGGCCCGGCAGGCGGCGATCCTCGACGCCGGCGACACGGTCGAGCAGGAGACCCTCCACTTCGACCCGCGCACCGAGGCGATCACCTCGATGCGGTCCAAGGAAGACGCCCACGACTACCGCTACTTCCCCGAGCCCGACATGGTCCCGGTGGTCGTCACGAGCGAGATGGTCGACAAGGCCAAGGCTGCGATGCCCGAGCTCCCGCACGAGCGCGAGGCGCGCTTCGAGGCGCTCGGCGTCGAGCCCGGCGCCGCCCGCCAGATGAGCTGGCAGCCGGAGCTCGGCGACCTCTTCGAGGAGGCGCTCGCCGCGGACCCCGCGCACGCGAAGGCGCTCGCCGCGCTCATCACGAACGAGCTCGTCGCCCGTCTCGAGGACGGCGACCTCACGCAGTCGAAGGCCACACCGGCCTCGCTCGCGCAGCTCGTCGCGCTCACCGCGGACGGCAAAGTCTCGACCTCCGGCGCGCGCACCGTGCTCGACACGCTCGTCGCGAGCGGGGGAGACCCGGCGCAGATCATCGAGGCCGAGGGCCTCGGCGCGATCGGCGGCGGCGACGAGCTCACGCCGATCATCCAGGCCGCGCTCGACGCCAACCCGGACGTCGCCGAGAAGCTTCGCGGCGGCGACATGAAGCCGATCGGCGTGATCATCGGTGCCGTGATGAAGGAGACCCGCGGCCGCGCCGACGGCAAAGAGGTCACGAAGATCGCACGGGGCCTGCTCGGACTCTGACCGGCTCCCGGCGTCGGCCCGTGTGGCCGGCGCCAGTGCCGCGCCCGCAGCGCGGCGGGCGGTACCCTGACGGGCGATGTACCTCGCCGGGTCCGCCTACATCTTCTTCGCCGTCGCCTGCGGACTGGGCGCCGGGTACATCGGTCGGATCAAGGGCCAGTCCTTCTGGATCTGGTTCATCGCCGGCCTGATCCTGCCCGTCTTCTCGAACATCGCCGCGGCCATCTCCCGGAACGAGAACGACGAGGCGCGCCGGCTCTGCCCGGAATGCGGCGCCGTCGCGATGACGTACCAGGCGAAGTGCATGAAGTGCGGGGCCGAGCTCGAATACCCCTCCGACGAGGAGATCCTCCCGTCGAAGAACGAGCTCGCCCGGATGCGCGCCGCCGGCCTCGTCTGAGGAATCGCGGTTCCGGCCCGTCGGCGCGGCGCCCGGGCACGTCCGGAGTTGCTTCGCGTCGGCGCACGCGAGATCTGGCGCCCGGTGTCCACCGATTGGTAGTCTCACGGGAGGTCGCGTCCTCGTGGGGACGCCGTCCTGCGTTCCGGCCCCGATGTCCCGCTTCGGTGCCGGCCGCACAGCTGTTCCACGACCACCCTGCAAGACCCGAGATCGGAAGCTGAATGCGAGCCGTCGACGCCATCATGGAGTGCCTCAAAGCAGAGGGCGTCGAAGTCGTATTCGGCTACCCCGGCGGCGCGAACCTCCCCACCTACGACGCGTTCGTGGATGCCGGCATCCGCCACGTGCTCGTGCGACACGAGGCCGGCGGCGGCCACGCCGCCGAGGGCTACGCGAAGTCGACCGGCAAGGTCGCCGTGTGCCTCGGCACCTCGGGGCCCGGCGCGACGAACCTCGTCACCCCGATCATGGACGCGATGATGGACTCGGTCCCCGTCGTCTTCATCACCGGCCAGGTCCGCACCGACCTCCTCGGCACCGACGGCTTCCAGGAGGCCGACATTCTCGGCATCACCATGCCGGCGGTCAAGCACTCCTGGATGATCACCGACCCGGCCGACATCCCCCAGGCGATCCACGAGGCCTTCCACGTGGCCGGCAGCGGCCGCCCGGGCCCGGTCGTCGTCGACATCCCGACCGACCTCTCCAAGGCCGACATCCCCTACGAGATCGGCCAGGAGGTCCCGCTCGACCTCCCCGGCTACCAGCCGAAGTTCGAGGGCAACGCGAAGCAGATCCGTCAGGCAGCCCGCGCGCTCGCCGCGGCGAAGCGCCCCGTGCTCTACGTCGGCGGCGGCGCGGTCGCCGCGGGCGCCCAGGACGAGGTCCGCGAGCTCGCACACGTGAGCGGCTTCCCGGTCACCTGCACCCTCATGGCGCTCGGCGTGTACCCGGCCCCGGACCCGCAGTGGCTCGGCATGCCCGGCATGCACGGCACCCGCACCGCGAACTACTCCATGGACGAGGCCGACCTGATCTTCTCGATCGGTGCCCGCTTCGACGACCGCATCACCGGGAACCTCGCCGAGTTCGCCCCGAACGCAAAGTTCATCCACCTCGACATCGACCCCGCCGAGATCGGCAAGAACGTGCCCGCGCACATCCCGATCGTGGGCGATGCCAAGCAGGTCCTCGGCAAGCTGATCCCCGAGTACGAGTCGCTCGGCGCGGAGAAGGCCCGCCTGGACGACTGGTGGGAGAAGATCCACGGCTGGCAGGCGAAGTACCCCCTCACCTACGAGGACACGAAGGACTCGGAGATCAAGCCGCAGTTCGCGATCAAGGCGATCTGGGAGGCCTCCGGCGGCGACGCGATCGTCACCAGCGACGTCGGCCAGCACCAGATGTGGACCGCACAGCGGTACGACTTCAAGGAGCCCCGCACCTGGATCAACTCGGGCGGCCTCGGCACGATGGGCTTCGGCCTCCCGGCCGCGCTCGGCGCGCAGGTCGGCAACCCCGACTCGCTCGTCATCTGCGTCACCGGCGACGGCTCCATCCAGATGAACAGCCAGGAGATGGCGACCGCCACGCAGGAAGGCCTGCCGGTCAAGGTGGTCATCATCAACAACGGCTACCTCGGCATGGTCCGCCAGTGGCAGGAACTCTTCTGGGAGAAGCGCTACTCGCACGTCGATCTGCGCGACCCCGACAACGAGGTCCCGAACTGGATGAAGCTCGCCGACGCCTACGGCTGGACCGGCGTGCGCCTCGAGAAGAAGGAGACGCTCGTCGACGACCTCCGCGCCGCCTTCGCCACCCCCGGCCCCGTCCTGGTCGACGTCCGCGTCGTCCGCGAAGAGAACACCTACCCGATGATCGCGCCCGGCGCCGCCGCACGCGACATGGTCGGCTAACCGCAGAGGCACGAACATGGGTGATCCAGGAACCAAGGAAGTCCTCAGCCTCGAGGCGCTGCAGGCGTCCGCGAGCCTCCGCACGGGCCGCAAGCACGTGCTGTCGCTCGTCGTGCAGAACCGCCCCGGTGTGCTCGTGCGCATCGCCGGTCTCTTCGCGCGCCGCGGCTTCAACATCAACACGCTGTCCGTCGGCCCCACCGACGACGACAACAAGTCACGCGTCACCGTCACCGTCGACGGCGCGACCGTCCCGATCGACCAGGTCACGAAGCAGCTCCACAAGCTCGTCAACGTCCTCAAGATCCGCGACCTCGAACCCGACCAGACCGTCGCCCGCGAACTCGCGCTCTTCAAGGTCGGCGTCGAGAACGGCCCCCGCCGCGCCGAAGTGCTGCAGATCTGCAACATCTTCCGCGGCAAGATCGTCGACATCACGAAGCAGTCGCTCGTGATCGAAGTCACCGGCACCCCCGAGAAGATCGAAGCGCTCGAAGAGATGCTCCTGCCCTTCGGCCTCATCGAGATGATGCGCACCGGCGAGATTGCCATCTCCCGCGGCCGCGACGAAACCTGAGGCGCCTCTCGCTTGCATCTCCCGTCCGGGCGGGAGAGGCCCGGCCGCAGACGGCCTAAACCTCTCCCGCCCGAACGGAATCTGCGGCGCGACCAGCACCTCAGGGCGCCTGGCCCGTCCCGGCGCGTGCGAGCGCGCACCGGGATGAGCGATCCCGTAGGTTCGGGCGTATGAGTGGTGACGTGCTCACGCATCGCCCCGACCGGCCGCTCGCGCTCGACCAAGCCGCCCTCGGAAGGCTCCGCGACCGCGTCCACCGCGCCGCCGGCCGCAGCCGCGGCGAGGCCGTGCTCGTCTCCGCCACGTCGAAGGTCGAGGCGCCCGCATCGCTCGGCGACCTGCTCCGCGGCTCGGGCCTCAGCGGCGAACCATGGGCGCTCATCGAACAGCCCGACCGCGGCCGCCGCGGCATCCTCGCCCTCGGCGCCGCGACCACCATCCCGCTCGGCGCCCAGCCCGGCGAGCGCTTCCGCGCGCTCGCCGACCGCTGGCACGACCTCGCCTCGCACGCCCAAGCCGATCCCGGCGCCGGCATCCCCGGCGGCGGCCTCATCCTGATCGGCGGCGCCGCCTTCAGCCCCGGCGGCGGCACGAGCTCCACCTGGCAGACCTTCGGCGGCGGCGACATGGTCGTGCCGTCCGTGAGCGTCGCGTGCCTCGGCCACGACGCCGCGCTCACGGTCACCGTGCTCGTTGAGCCGGGCGCCGACCCGACCGAGATCCTCGCCGAGGCCCAGCTCTCCACGGCGCTGCTCGTCGCCGAACCGCCCGAACCCGCCGACCCGTTCCTCGACGCCCCGGAGGTCCGCTCCGTGCTCGCCGCCGGCCACTTCACGGCCGCCGTCGAACGCGCCGTCGCCACCATCGGCGACGGCGCCTTCACGAAGATCGTCCTCGCCCGCGAGATCGAGGTCCGCTCCGAGCAACCCTGGGACGTCCCCACGGTGCTCGCGCGCCTCGGCGCGCGGTTCCCGGCCTGCTTCGTCTTCGGCTTCGGCCGCGGCGACGGCGCGATGGTCGGTGCAAGTCCCGAGCTGCTGCTCCGGCGCGACGGGCAGCGCGTCGAGACGGTCGCCCTCGCCGGCTCCACACGACGCAGCAACGACCCCAGCGTCGACGAACACCTGGCCCAGCAGCTGCTGGCCTCCACGAAGGACCGCGCAGAACACGCCCTCGTCGTCGAGCGCATCCTGCGCACGCTCGGCCCGCACGCACTCTGGGTGACCGCACCCAAGGAGCCGCAGGTGGCGACCGTCGCGAACGTGCACCATCTCGCCACCCCGATCCGCGCCCAGCTCGACGGCCGCGCTCGCCTCCTCGATCTCGTCGGTGCGATGCACCCGACCCCGGCCGTCGGCGGCGAACCGGGGGAGGCAGCCCTGCGCGCGATCCCCGCGCTCGAGGGCATCGACCGAGGCTGGTACGCCGGGCCGCTCGGCTGGGTCGACCGCGCCGGTGATGGCGAGCTCTTCGTCGGCCTGCGCAGCGGCGTCCTCAGGGGCGACACCGCCCGGCTGTTCGCAGGCGTAGGCGTCGTCGGGGCGTCGGACCCGTCGTCCGAACTCGCGGAAACCGAGCTCAAGCTCGAAGCGGTGCTGAGCGCACTGCGCCCCGCGCACTGATCCGTCGGGAGCGCGTGGCCGGTGGCCGGGACCGCCCACGCCCTGTCCGGGTGCGCAGGTGGTCAGCCGACCGGAGGTCGGAAGCGACGCGCCGCGCCCACCGCCCGTGGCACGCGGCGCATCGATGTTCCGAAGACCACTCTGCAACCCGAGGCTGAGCGTGGCTCCGGGAGAACCTGGGAAGTTCCTGAGAGGGGCTACGCCGCGGCGGAACCGACCCGCACCTCGATGAGGCGCGGCGTGTCCGCGGGGAGCGCGAGCACGCTCCGCAGATCTCGCGCCGTCGTCGGGCGGTGCAGCTCGAGGCCGTGCAGGGACGCGAGGTGGGCGAGGTCGAGGCCGTGCGGCGTGGCGATCATCGGCTCGAACGCCGCGCCGGCATCCCCGGCGACCGGGAGCCGTTCGAAGATCCGGCCGCCGTCGTTGTTGACCACCACGAGCTGGAGCGGGAGACCCAGCCGTGACGCGCCGGCCAGCCCGCCCTGGTCGTAGAGCAGCGTGAGATCGCCGAGGTATCCGACGACACGGCCGCGCGCCGCGCCGGCGGTCGCCGCCACGCCGAACGCGGTCGACACGACGCCGTCGATGCCGTTCGCGCCGCGGTTGCTGAGCACGACCGGAGGCGCGTCGACGACGGGCGCCCAGCGCTCGAGCATCCGGATGGGGAGGGACGCGCCCACCACGAGCGTGCTGGAGGTGTCGAGGGCCGTGCCCAGGATGCGGGCGACGAGCGGCTCGGTGAGTGGCGCGTCGTCCGTGGCCTCGAGGACCGCGGCGGCCACCGGGTGGTCGAGCGCGGCGGCGCCGGCCGTGCGCCAACGGTCGACCCATCCCTGTTCGCCGACGCCGGCGGTGTGGTCGGTGACGCCCTCGCGAGCGGCGCCGATCGCGGTGATGAGGCCGCGCACGAGTTTGCCGGGATCGCCCAGGAGCCACTCGCTCGCGGCGGAGTCCGGATCGGACCACACCGCCTCCGGCGTGAGCATCAGCTGCGGCGCCTCGGCGGCGGTGGTGGCGAGCCACTGGCGCAAGGGCTTGCTGACCGGGAGGTCCCCGACGCGCAGGACCAGATCCGGGACGAGCGCCTGCCCCGGCTCGCGGCCTACGAAGAGGTCGTACTCCGCCATGGCGTGACGGCCGCGCCGCGCGCCGCTCATCGGATCGGCGAGGAGCGGCCAGTCGAGGATGTTGGCCAGACGTGGCAGGAGCGTCGCCAGCTCGGGCGAGCGCTCGCTGCGGCCCGCGACGATCACGCCGCGATCCGCGTGCATGCAGCGGGTCGCGAGGCGTGCGAGTGCCGACGGCTCGATGCCCGCGGCCGGTTCGACGGCGAGCCACGGCTGCCCGCCGGGCCGACCGGCGGTGAGTGGGCCGTGCGGGCCGGGCGCCGTGAGCGGCTCGCGGAGCGGCAGGTTGATCTGGACCGGACCCGGCTTCGGCCCCACGGTCGCGGCAACGGCCCGGCACACGGTCGCACGGACCCAACGCTCGCGCTCCACGGAGGCGGCGTTCAGGTCGGCCTCGACGACCCAACGGCATACGCCGTGCAGGGCCCGGAGCTGGTCGATCGTCTGGCCGGCACCGACGTCCCGGAGCTCCGGCGGACGGTCCGCGGTGAGGAGCAGCAGTGGGACACCCGCCTCGCGCGCCTCGGTCGCGGCAGGGAGGAGGTTGCTGACTGCCGTGCCCGAGGTGACGGAGACGGCGGCGGGCGTCCCGGTGGCCTTGGCGATGCCCAGCGCGAAGAACCCCGCGGAGCGCTCGTCGACCGCCGACCAGCACGTGATGCGAGGGTCGGCCTGGAGCGCCAGCAGGACGGCGGCGTTGCGCGAGCCGGGGCAGACCACGGCGTGCTGGACGCCGCTGCGGGCGAGCTCGTCGGCCAGTGCGGCGAGCAGCGGCAGGTGGGGCGGAAGGGCAGCAGGAGACGACATGAAGGCGGCTCCTGCATCATGACGGGTGGTGCCCGACCCGCTCGTCCTCCTCCACGGTTTCACGCAGACGGGCGCGTCCTGGGACGCCGTTCGCGCGCACCTCGATCTCGGCGACCGCCCGGTGGTCACGCCGGACCAGCGCGGGCACGGTGCCGCCGCGGAGGTGCGTCCGATCCTCCTCCCGGCGATGGCCGCCGATGCGATGGCCGCCGCCTACGGGACGCCGGTCGGCGAGGCCCGTCCCGGCGCCGGGTCACTCGGCGGCACGCTCGCGCTCGGCGGCTATTCGATGGGTGGCCGTGCCGCGCTCCTGGCGGCGCTGGCCTCGCCGGGTCGGGTGTCGCACCTCGCGCTGATCTCGACGACCGCCGGCATCGAGGACGACGACCAGCGCCAGCTGCGCGCGTCCGCGGACGACCTCCTCGCCACCCGTCTGGCCGAGGGCACGATCGAGGAGATCGCCGACTCGTGGGGCGCCGGCCCGCTGTTCGCCGCCCAGGCCCCGGAGGTCGCCGCGGCGGCCCGGGCCGACCGCCTCCGCAACACCCCGGCGGGCCTCGCCGCCTCGCTGCGCGGCGCCGGCACCGGGCGCATGGGCAATCTGTGGCCGGGGCTCGGCGCGCTCACGATGCCGTCACTCGTGCTCGTCGGCGAACGCGACGAGAAGTTCCGCGCGCTCGGCGAACGCCTCGCCGCAGCGCTTCCGGATGCCGAGTTCGTCGTGGTGCCCGGAGCCGGGCATCAGCTGCCGCTCGAGGCGCCGGCGGCCGTCGCCGCAGCGCTCACGGCGCTCCTGCAGCGCTGACGGAGCCGGGGCCGTCCCGGGACGCCGCGTCCGCCGCGCGACTCGCGCGTCAGACGAGCCCCGGGCCCGGCGGCAGCGGGATGCGGCCACCCACCGGGGCGAGCCGCTGCGCCAGGTCGGCAAGCTCGGGAGCGTCGTCGAGGTCGAGCGCGTCGAGCGTCGCGAGACCGAGCGGCCGCTCGATCTTCAGCGCGGCGGCGGCATGCACCGCGGCGGCGATCCCGAGCGGACCGTCGAAGGTGGAGGCGAGCGCGATCTGCACGCCGGCGATCTGCGCCAGCGACGCCCGGACGAGCAGCGGTCCGATGCCGCCGGTGCGCGCGAGCTTGAGTTCGACGACGTCCGGGCCACGGCGGATCGCGCCGGGCTCACGGTCGGCGGTCTCGTCGACCGAGAGCTCGATGTCGATGCGGGCGGCGTTCAGTGCGGCGCGCAGGTGCGGCCAGGCGTCGCCGCCGCTCACGGGCTCCTCGGCCGTCCGGATCGCGATCGGGCGGGCCGTGAGCCGGCCGAGCGCCTCGACGGCCTCGTCGACCGACCACGCACCGTTCGCGTCGACCTTGATGCGAGCCTCCGGCCCGACGGCCTCCCGCACCGCGAGGACCCGGGCGACGTCCCCGTCGATGTCGGCGGCACCGGTGGAGGTCGCAGGTTCACATCCTGTCTCCCCGACAACACGCAGGCCCACCTTCACCTTGAACGCCGTGAAGCCGACCGCTGCGGCCTCACGCGCGATCTCCGCGGCACGTGCCGCCGGCACGCCGCCGATCGTCTTGTGCACGGCCACGCCGTCGAGCGGGCCGCTCGCGAGCAGCTCCGCGACGGGCTGCCCGGAACGCCGGCCGCCGCGGTCCCAGAACGCCAGGTCGATCGCGGCGAGCGCCTGTTGCACGGGTGTCGTCGCGCTGAGTCGGTCGAGCACGAGGTGGCCGGGGGCGTCCTCGTCGATCTGGGCGAGCTCGGCGGCCAGGGCCCGGAGTCCGGCGCGGCAGGCGTCGTCGGACACGCCGTCGTAGGCCTCGAGGGGTGCGGCCTCGCCACGACCGACGATGCCGTCGGAGCCGGTCAGCTCGACGAGGAAGAGCGTGCGGCGGTCGAGCCTCCCCCAGGCCGTGGGGAGCGGCTCACGGAACCCGACGACCTGCTCGGTGATGGCGAGCGAGAGCGCCACGGCGGCCTAGATCAGGATGCCGGCCGACAGCAGCACGCAGAACACGAGCTCGAGCTGCGCCGTGCCACCCAGGGCGCCGTTGAGCGTGGGGCCGTCGTGATGGCGCCGCACGGTGGTGTTCATCTTGAGGGCGAGCGGCGCCGAGAGCCAGGTGATGAAGACCCACGGCGAGTGGTGCGCGAGCGCGATCGGGATCACGGCGAGGTAGGCCACGACGAGCGTCGCCGTGTAGAGGTCGCGGCCGCGTTCGGGCCCGAGCCGCACGGCGAGCGTGTTCTTGCCCACGCGTGAGTCGGTCTCGCGGTCGCGGACGTTGTTCACGACCAGCACGGCTGCGGCCAGCAACCCGACGGGGATCGACGCGAAGATCGCGACCGACGGCCAGTGCTCGACCTGGGCGTACGTCGAGCCGGCCACGGCGACCACGCCGAAGAACAGGAACACGAACACCTCGCCGAGACCGGCGTAGCCGTACGGCTTCGGACCGCCGGTGTAGAGCACGCCGGCGATGATCGACGCGACGCCGATCACGAGCAGCTCCCAGCCGGCGACGGCGATCAGGTAGGCGCCGAACAGCACGGCGATCCCGAAGGAGATCCAGATGCCGTAGAGGACGTGCTGCGGGGGCACGAGGCCGCCTGCGGTCACCCGGACCGGGCCGAGGCGGTCCTCGGTGTCGGCGCCGCGGCGGGCGTCCGAGTAGTCGTTCGCGAGGTTCGTGCCGATCTGGATGAACAGCGCGCCCATGAGCGCGCAGATGAACCGCAGCGCACCGAAGGTGTCCGCGGCGATCGCGACGGACGTACCCACGAACACCGGTGCGGCTGCGGCCGGCAGGGTGCGCGGGCGCGCCGCGAGGATCCAGGTACGAAGGGCGGGCGACACGGGCGGGATGTTGCCAGCCCGCGCCCGTGCGCGACGGCTGCCCCTCGCGGGTTACGCCCGGTGCGGGAAGCGACCGAAGTCCGGGAGGCGCTTCTCCTTGTAGGCCTCGCGGCCCTCGCGGGCCTCCTCGCTGCCGTAGAAGAGGAGGTTCGCGTCGTGGGCGAGCTGCTGGATGCCGGCGAGGCCGTCCTCGTCGGCGTTGAACGACGCCTTGAGCAGGCGCAGGGCGAACGGCGAGAGCTCGAGCATGCGGTGAGCCCAGGCGACGGTCTCGTCCTCGAGCTGCTCGTACGGGACGACCGTGTTCACGAGGCCCCAGTCGAGGGCGGTCTTCGCGTCGTACTGGCGGCACAGGAACCACACCTCCTTCGCGCGCTTCTGCCCGATCTGCCGGGCGAGGATGCTGGCGCCGAAGCCGCCGTCGAACGACCCGACCTCCGGGCCGGTCTGGCCGAAGCGGGCGTTGTCGGCGGCGATCGTGAGGTCGCAGATGAGATGGAGCACGTGGCCGCCGCCGATGGCGAACCCGGCGACCATCGCGACGACGGGCTTCGGCAGGCGGCGGATCTGCACGTGCAGGTCGGTCACGTGGAAGCGGCCGACCGACGCCCCCGCGGGGGTGCGCTGCGGGTCGTTCGGGTCGGTGAGGTAGCCGGCGTCCCCGCGGACGCTCTGGTCACCGCCGGAGCAGAACGCGAGCGAGCCTTCGCCCGTGAGGATGATCACGCCGACCGACGTGTCCTCGCGGGCCAGGTCGAACGCGCGGCTGAGCTCGATGACCGTCTGCGGGCGGAAGGCGTTGCGCTTCTCGGGGCGGTCGATCGTGATCTTGGCGATGCCGTCGCCGCTCAGCTCGTAGCGGATGTCTTCGAACTCGGCGGCGGGGGTCCACGTGACGGGCATGGGGCGGAGGCTATCCGCGGACGCCGGGGCCGCGCGGCGTGGCGCGTAGGCTCCGTGGCCGTGTCGGTCGCAGACGAACCGTGGATCGCGCGCGCCGCGCGCCTGTACCCCGATCGCGTGGCGGTCGACGCCCCGGATGGCACGCTGACGTACGCGCACCTGTTCGCTGCCGCGAGCAGCTTCGCCGGCACCCTGACCGACGGCCCGGCCTCGCCCCGTCTCGCGATCGAGCTGCCCCCTGGCGCGGCGTTCGCGGTGGCGCTCCACGGCGCATGGCTCCGACACCGCGTCGTCGTTCCGATCGATTCGCGGCTGCCCGCGCGGGCGCGCGCCGTGCGCCTGGCCGGCTGCGAGGCGGTGATCGACGCGGCCGCTGCGACGCCCTTCCTCGACGGGGCGACCTCCGCCGGATCGACGACGACCTGGCCGCCGGAGGCAGAACGGGGCCAAGCCCCGAGCCGCGACGCCGAGGGTGACGTGGTCCTCTGGACCTCGGGCAGCACCGGCGCCGGGACGGAGGTGCGGCTCACCCACGAGAACCTCCTCTGGAACGCGCTCGGGTCGGCCGTCGCGCTCGGGCAACCGGCCGACGAGCGGTGGCTCTCCGCGATGCCGGTCGCGCATGTCGGTGGATTCACGGTGTTCACGAGGTCCGTCCTCGCGGGCACCACGGCGGTCGTGCGGCCCCGCTTCGACGTGCAGGAGCAGGTCGACCTGCTCATGGCCGGCGAGGCGACGATCACCTCGGTCGTCCCCACGATGCTCGGGCGCATGCTCGACGCGGGGCTCGACCACCCGCCGACCCTGCGCCTCGTGCTCCTCGGCGGCGCACCGATCACCCCGGACCTGCTCCGCCGCGCCGAGGCTGCCGGCATCCCCGTGACCGGGACCTACGGCATGACCGAGGCGTGCTCGCAGGTCGTCACCGCCGGAGCGCCGCTGTTCTGCACGCGTGCCGTGCTCCGGGGTGAGCTGGAGGTGGCGGGTTCGGAGGACCCCGAGCGGGCCGACGAGATCCTCGTCAAGGGCCCGACGCTCGCGCTCGGTGTCGCCGGCCCGGACGGCTGGCTCGCCACCGGTGACCGGGGCGTCCGCCGTCCCGACGGATCCCTGACGGTCGTCGGACGACTCGCCGAGACGATCATCACCGGGGGAGAGAACGTCGCTCCCACGGAGGTCGAGGCCGAGCTCGTGGCGCTGCCCGGCGTCGACGACGCCGCGGTCCTCGGGGTCGACGACCCCGAGTGGGGCGAACGGATCGAGGCGCGCGTCGTGCTCGCTCCGGGCCATGCCCTCGACGAGGCGGGACTCGTCGCGGCGCTACGCGGCAGCCTCGCGCCGTTCGCGGTACCGAAGCGGATCACCGCGGTGCCGTCCCTGCCGCGGACGCCCACCGGCAAACTGATCCGGCGCGACCTCCGCTGAGCTCGTCGCCCGGTACGCTGCTTCCTCAATGCAGCGGATCGACGACCTCCTGCGCAGCGGCACCACGCTGTCCTTCGAATTCTTCCCGCCGAAGACCGACGACGGCCGCGAGGCCTTCGAGACGGCCTTCGACGACCTCGCGCAGCTCACCCCGACGTTCACGTCGGTCACCTACGGCGCGCTCGGGAGCACCCGCTCGCAGACCGAGGAGCTCGTGAACGGCCTCAACGCCAAGCACGAGTTCCCGACGATGCCGCACCTCACGTGCATCGGGCACACCCGTGAGGAGCTCGTCGAGCTGATCGCCAGCTACCGCGACGCCGGCGTGAAGAACATCCTCGCGCTCGCCGGCGACCCGCCCACGGACGGCAGCGACGCCGGCGACTTCGTCTACGCCGACGAGCTCATCGCGCTCATCCGCGAGACCGGTGACTTCGCCGTGGGCGTCGCCGCGTTCCCGGAGGTCCACCCGCGCTCGATCACGCGCGAGGAGGACCGCGAGCGCCTCGCGGCCAAGCTCGAGCTCGCCGACTTCGGCATGACCCAGTTCTTCTGGGACGCCCGCCACTACGCGGATCTCGTCGAGGAGCTCTCGGTGCTCGGGAACACCACGCCGCTGATCCCCGGCGTGATGCCGATGGTGAGCGTGCCCGGCACGCGCCGCATGACCGCCATGAACGGCGCCACGATCCCCGCCGCTCTCGACGCGCGCATGGCAGCCGTCGACGGCGATCCGGAGGCCACCCGCGCGCTCGGCATCGACGTCGCCGTCGAGCTGAGTGCCGAGCTGCTCGAGCACGGCGTGCCGGGTCTGCACCTCTACACGATGAACCGCGCTGCCTCGGTCCGTGAGGTCACGGATCGCCTCGGGCTGCGCGCGCCGGCCTGAGCCGCGCCTCGGCGATGCCGCCACACGATCAACGCGCCGCACTCGTCAAGGGGTGGAACCGCGCCGCCGACGGATGGGCCCGCCAGCAGCTCGCCTTCGACCGCGCCGCGGCGCCGGTCGCCTCGCGCCTCGTCGATCTCGCCGAGCTCGAGCCCGGGATGAAGGTCCTCGAGCTGGCATCCGGCCTGGGCGACACCGGCCTGGTCGCCGCGGCGAAGGTCGGGCCGAACGGCTCCGTCGTCCTGAGCGACGCCGCGCCGAAGATGCTCGAGCGCCTGCGTGACCGCACGAAGGGCGCGGGCAACATCGAGGTGAAGGAACTCTTCGCCGAAGGGCTGCGCTTCGATACTGCGGCGGTCGACGCCGTCCTGTGTCGTTGGGGCTACATGCTCCTCCTCGATCCGCACGCCGCGCTCCAGGAGACGCGCCGCGTCCTTGCTCCCGGCGGTCGCGTGTCGCTCGCCGCATGGACCGTCCACACCGACAACCCGTGGACCGGCGCCACCCTGCAGGCGCTCGCCGATCGCGGTCTCCAGGGCGACCCCACGCGTCCCGGCCCGCACATGTTCGCCTGGGCCGACCCGGCCACCATCGTCGAGGCGCTCGACGGTGCCGGGTTCTTCGACGCCCGCGTGGAACAGGTCGACATGACCTTCGACTTCGGGTCGTTCGACGACTGGTGGGATGCCCGTCTCGACCTGTCGCCGGACTTCGCCGCGCGCATCGCCGAGATCAGCCCCGAGGAGCGCGACGAGCTCACCGAGGAGCTCGAGCGCGAAGTGGAACCGTGGCGTCAGGCCGACGGCTCCCTGCGGTTCCCGGGCCGCACGAACGTCGCCGTCGCCGAGGTCTGACCCGGCTCACGAGCGCACCCGGGCGGCGTCGTCCCGGGCCTCGGGCGCGTCGATCCGCCGGATGCGCGTCGTTCCCATACGTCCCCCGACGGAACGACGTATGACAGACCGCAAAGAAGAGTGACGGCTATCACGCTGGCGTTCCAGCGTGCCGATTCCTGAGACAAGCGTCCCGGCTTCCCGATCTCAGCGGTCTGTCTTGCTCAATCTCCCCCGATTCCGTCCACTCCTCCTCGCGGCCGCCTCCGCGGCTGCTGCGCCTGCCGCAGCGTCCGCGGCGACGACCACGCCGACGCCCGCTCCCTCGACGCCGGCCTGTAGCTCCGGGACGACGACCCAGGCGTTCGCGAAGTTCCAGGATCTCGCCGACTACGCGCTCGCGCCGGGCGGCGACTTCGAGTCCGGGACGGCGGGGTGGAGCCTCTACAACTCGGCGATCGTGGCGGGCAACGAGACCACCGGCGTCCGCTCCGGGACGCATTCGCTGCTGCTCGGCGCCTCGCCGCGGGGCGGCAACGTGATGGCCGTCTCCCCGGCCTTCTGCGTGACCCCCGAGCACCCGACGTTCCGGTTCCTCGTCAAGTCGAACACCGCCGACGCGCAGCGGTCCGGGCTGCTCGTCGCGATCGACTACCGCGTCGCGGGGTCGGCCTGGGTCAACGTGCAGACCTCGACGATCGGTCTCCAGCCGTCGCGCGACTGGGTCCCGTCCGCGGTGAGTCCGCTGGCGACCAAGATCCCGGCATCGGCGCTCGCGGCCGGCGTCACCGTGCGGTTGTCGTTCCTCGCCTACGCCAGCACTGCGGCGGCGGGCGGACTCCAGATCGACAACCTCATGATCGACCCGTACCGCCGGAGCTGACGCGCATCAGATTCGCGGCGCCGGTTCCCCGAACCGTTCCGCGAACACGAACTCGCTCGCGTCCTTCCGCACCCGCGGCCGACGTTCGCGTACCGCCAGCGCCGGTTCCAGCGAGCTGGCCGGCGCCAGTTGCCCGATCGCGATCCCGGTCGTGACCCGCCAATGCGGCGGCACCGCGAAGTGTTCGGCGACGGCCTCGTGGTCGAAGCCCGCGAACTGATGCGTGTGCAGGCCCATCGCCTGGGCCTGGAGGCTCAGGCTGGCCGCCGCCTGCCCGAGGTCGTAGGCGGCGTAGTCGGAGAACGGCAGGTCCGAGTCCGGGTCGATCGCGACCTGGTGCAGCGTGATGAGCAGGGCGCTCGCACGACCGGCCCACGCCGTGTTGCCACGGGAGAGGCGTGCGTGGAACGCCGTGAAGGTCGGATCGCCACGCAGGCCCACGAGGAACGCCCACGGCTGCGAGTTGCCCGCCGACGCGGCCCAGCGTGCCGCGTCGAGGATCAGGGCGAGGTGGTCATCGGTGAGCCCGTGCGTCGCGTCGAAGGCGCGGGGGCTCCACCGGTCGCGGATCGGGGCCAGGAGCCGTGCGTCCGGGCGATCGTCGGTGCGGACGGCTGGCGGCATGGAGGACAGCGTAGCGCGTCACTTCACTTTTGATAGCGGGCCCGCCGTGGCCGGGCGCGGCGGCGTGACCACCCCGCCGCCGGTCACCCGAAGCTGATCGGCGTCTCGCCCCACGTCCCGGTGAACGTGAATGCCTCGATCGGCCGGCGCGTCCTCGGGCGACGCTCCTTCTCGGCGGTCGAGGTGTCGAGGACGTCCGGGT
>JAVHXX010000405.1 GCA_031119595.1 Patulibacter sp.
ACGCGGTGCCGCCGCGGCACCAGCGCCTGCTCCTGTTCACCCTCGCCGCGCACCCCTCCGTCGGGGGCGGCGACCGCATCGAGCGTGCGCTGCGGCTCGTCGAGGCTCACGCGCACGCGCGCGCGAGCCGCCTCGTGATGACGCTCGGCTGGGGGCCGGCGTGGTTCGAGGCGATCGCCCAGCCCTCACCGGTCAAGCACGCGGCACCCCTCTCGGACACCGAGTCGCCGATCATCGACACGGCGGTCGCCTGCCTGCACCTCGGTGCCGACGACCTCACCCTGCTCGACGCCGTCGACCACGCGCTCACCGCCGGCGCGGGCCTCCCGGCGCCGACCGCGGCCGCGGGCAGGGCGGGTTCGACCCCGTCGACCCCGGCGGCCGCGGGCACCACGCCCACCACGAACGCCGCCGAGCTCGACCTCCGACTGGTGCTCACGCTCGCCGAGCGGCGCAGCGGGTTCGTCGGGGAGGGGCTGCCACAGCAGGCGACCGGCGACCTCGAGGACGCCGGCGGCGTGAAGGTCCGTGCCGCCAGTCCGCTGTTCATGGGCTTCAAGTCCGGGATGAAGAAGAACCAGGCGACCGAACCCGGCGTCACCATCGACCACGGCCGCTGGATGGGCGGCACGATGATGCACGTGAGCCGGATCTCGCTCACGTTGCCGAGTTGGTACCGCACCCTCACCGACGAGCAGCGCACCCTGCGCATGCACGGCCCGGGCGTGACGGTGAAGGAGGCGTTCGAGCCGGGCGACGGCCTCACGCCGCCCACCCCGGACGTCGCCGCGACCGCGAGGAAGTACGGCGTCGTCGGGCACACCCAGGCGGCGGCGGTGGCCCGCAAGCGCGACAAGCCCCTGATCATCCGCCGCGACTTCAACGGCGTGGAGCACGGCCAGCCGCTCGTGCACTTCGTCGCCCTCTCTCGCACCGTGGAGGACTTCGAGGCGACCCGCAAGGCGATGAACGCCGACAAGGCCGTCGCCGCGAACCCCGAGGTCGGGGCCCAGGTCAACAACGGCATCAACGAATGGCTCTCCGTGAAGAACCGCGCGAACTTCCTCGTGCCGCCCCGCGCCGCCCGCGCCTTCCCGGGCCTGCGCCCGAGCGAGGTGCGCTCATGAGCCGGGCGACGCACCGCGCGACCCGGGCGAGACGCGCGCCGCTGCTCGCGGCCGTCGTGGTAGCACTCGGCCTGCCGGCGGCCGCCACGGCCCACGGCGGCTACCAGATGGTCGCGGCGACGAAGGGGCCGTACTCGGTGACGGTCCGCGCCCGGCCGTTCATGGACGGCCAGACGTCGAAGATCGACGTCACCTCGTACGTGGTCCGGCAGGACATCGGCGAGTCCGACCTGAACGCCAAGCTCGAACTCCAGCTCAAGGGCCCCCACGGGACGCTGCGGTTCTCGCCGCCGGTCGTCGGGGACGGCTACGAGGAGATCGTCGCCGACCCGAAGAACGAGTGGCGCTACTGGACCGTCACCGCGCGGGTGTCCGGTGCGGCGGGTGAGACGATCATCACCGGTGGCCCGGTCGGCGCACCACCCGGCGCGCCGACGTGGCTGATCCCGGCCTCGGCCGTCGTGATCGTGGTCGCGGGCGGCTTCTACGTGGCGGGCCGACGGCGCCGCGCGGCGGGAACCGACGATGACGCGGGTGACGACGACGAGGTCTGGCTCGACGCCCCGGCGTGAGCGCGTCCCCGGCTGCACACCCTGCGGTGGCGCGTACGCGTTCGTGCGCGCATAGGGTGGGCGGCCAGATGTCGTCCTTCACGCCCGGCTCCCTTCCCGTCCCGCCCGATCCGCTCGCGCTCGACAAGCCGAAGGAACTCGGCGAGCTGTTGTCGTCGGCATGGAAGCTGTGGCGGTCGTACCCGGCGGTGTTCGTGCTCACGGCCGCGCTGGTGGTCATCCCGATCGAGGTGATCCTCGGCGGCGTGGTCGGGCACGGCTTCTACGATCCCGAGGGTCGTCCCGATGCACCGGTCCAGCTGCTTGACACGCTCCTGCTGAGCACGGTCGGGACGGCGCTGATCACCGCGATCCACGCGCGAGCGGTGACCGCGCTGGCCGAGAAGCGCGAGCTCACCACCGAGACCGCGTTCCAGCTGGGGGCGGAGGTGTTCTGGCCGGTGCTCTTCGCGGCGCTCCTCTACTTCGCGGCGATCGTCGCGGGCGTCATCGCGATCTTCGTCGGCATGATCGTCGTGGCGGTGTACGGGCTGTTCGCGACGCAGATCGCCGCACTCGAGGGCAAGGGTCCGGGGGAGGCGCTCTCGGACAGCTTCGCGCTCGTGAAGGACAACGGTTGGTGGCGCACGCTCGGCTACCAGATCGTGCTCGGGCTCTTCGCGGGGATCCCGGCGGGGATCGCCGGCGTCGTGATCGGGGTGGCGTCGGTGGCCCTGGGCGAGCCGTCGTCGTTCGGGATCGTCGCCGTGCTGCTGCTCGCGCTCGTGCAGACCGCCGGGATGTCGTGGACCGCGCTCGTCACCACGCTCCTCTACTTCTCGTGGAAGTCGCACTCGCGCCTGCGCGCGAGCGGCGAGCTCCCGGCCCGCGGCATGGTCACGGCCTCGGGTGCCGGAGCGACCTTCGTGAAGCCGGCGGGCGGCACTCCGGTCGATGCCTGGGGCGCGCCGCACGAGCCCACCGGTGGGTCCGGCGCCGACCCCTCGCAGGCCACCCCGCAGACCCAGCCGTGGACCGCGCCGCCGACCACCGCCGACCCGGCGCCGGGGGCCTCGCTCTGGTCCGGCGAGGCGGCTGCGAAGCGCGACGACGGCACCCCCGATGCGGACGTGACCGAGCCGTCGAGGAGCTCGGGCGAGGCGACCGACGGCGGGTCGGACGAACCCGGTTCGCCCGACCAAGACTAACCCTCGACTTGAGCCTGAGGCAGGCGTTCTGCGGCCTCTCCGGATCAAGGTCAACTGATGCAAACAGTCCTGGGCGGGCGCCGCCAGGGCTGAAACGTTGCGCAAGGAATTGGCCGAACGTCCGAGGAAGAAGGGTAGACCGGCCTGGACAGGGGCCGGCCGAGCCCCGATTCCCGTGCATTCCTCGACCTTCTCCGCCCGCCTCACCCCGTTTGCACGCGCGGTGCGCGGCCTCGCGCTCGCGCTCGTCGGCCTCCTGCTGGCGCTCCTTCCCGCGCTCGCGCCGACCTCCGCCGAGGCCGCCGTCCGCACGTTCACGAACAGCTACGCGGCCACGCTCCACGGCGACATCGCCGCGATCGGGAACTCGAACTCGACCTGCAAGACGACCTGGACCAACTGCAACACGGCGTCGCTGGCCGGCAGCAACAACAACCAGGGCGCGGCCCAGATGGTCAACGTCGACACGACGCAGGCGAACTCGAGCTCGTCGACCCTGAACATCCCGGTCGGGGCCACGATCAAGTCCGCGCGCCTCCTCTGGGGCAGCGCCGGCGACGGCGTCGACAACGCCACCGACAAGACCGTCAAGTTCGACACCCCGGCGACCCCGGGGTACGTCTACAACACGATCACGACCACCGCCGCGAACTGCGGCTTCGGCTCGAACAACAACTCCCGCGGCTTCGCGTGCGGCGCCGACGTGACCTCGCTGGTGACCGCCGCCGGCAACGGGTCCTACACCGTCGCCAACATCGAGCAGCGCGCCGCGAACGCGACCCAGGCCCCGGACGCCTGGAGCGGTTGGGGCCTCTACGTCGTCTACGAGCTCGCCTCCGAGCCGCTCCGCCGCCTCGTCATCGCCGACGGCTTCCAGGTCGTCGGCGCGGGCGCCCCGGCCACGGTCACGGCGAACGGCTTCGTCGCACCTGCGAGCGGCACGGTCAACGCGACCCTCACCTACATGGTCGGCGAAGGCGACCCGGACATCTCCGGCGACAACGCCACGTTCGGGAGCAAGACGCTCGACACGGCCGCCACCCCGAACCTCATGAAGTCGACCATCGACGGTCTGACCTACGAGGGCGGACGCAGCCCGTCGTACCTGAACAACTACGGCCTCGACATCCACCAGCAGGACGTCAACGGGGCGATCGCCAACGCGGCCACGAGCGCCGCGTTCTCGTTCGTGTCTACCCAGGACGTCTACTTCCCGTTCGCGCTCGGCATCGCGATCGACCTCGGCGAGCCGAACCTCGTCCTCACGAAGACCCTCTCCGACATCAACGGCGGCGTCGTCGAACCGGGCGACGTCCTCGAGTACACGATCGTCGCCACGAACACCGGCAACGACGGCGCCGCGCAGGTCACCCTCACCGACCCCATCCCCGCGGGCACGACCTACGTGCCGGGGTCGATGCAGGTCACGGCGGGCTCGAACGCCGGCACGAAGACGGACGCTGCCGGCGACGACCAGGCGACGTTCGCGGCGAACCAGGTGCCGCTGCGGCTCGGGGCGGGCGCCTCGGCCACGCAGGGCGGCG
>JAVHXX010000406.1 GCA_031119595.1 Patulibacter sp.
CTCCGTGAACGTGCGCTGCGCGAGCGCGAGCGCGACGCGCCGCAGCGCGAGTTCGGCGGTGAGCAACCCCGTGACCTGGTGCTGTTCGCTCCCGGACTGCGTACCCGCGGCCGAGGCGACCTTGTCGAGAGCGTCGGCGACCGGACCGATCCGATGCGACAGGGCCGAGATCGCCTGTGCCGCGGACTCGGGCGCCGTCGGAATCGGAGCCGCGCTCGGGGTGCTGCCCTTCGGGCTCGTCGAGGCGGGCGTGGCAGCGAGGATCTTCGTGGCGTCGGCCTTGATCGCCACGAGCGGGGCACACGCGTCGGTGGCGCTTCCGGCGGTCTCGCTCTCCTTCGGCGTGCCGCAGCCTGTGAGCGCGACGGCCGCCGCGGTGACGAGCGCCCCCGCGCAGGGCCGCAGCGCTGCCGCGGCACGCGGCGCCGTGCCGATCCGCGGCCTCGTTCGATGCCCAAACGCCATGACGACGGACCCTAGCTGGGACCAACGGCGGGCCGCCCCGGCGCGCCGACCCCAAAGAACCTCGCCACGTAAACCGAGGATCTTTGGGTGTCGCTTCCGCCCGGCCCGCGCCCCCGGCCGCCTCAGCGCTTCGCGGCGCCCGCGCCGCGCTCGACCGCCGCGACCACGAGCACCACGGCGCCGACGAGCAGGAAGACCACCCCGAGGTCATGCCACGCGCCGTGGTCGAGCGGGCGGAGCACGAGTCCCCCACCCCCGACGAGCACCGCGACGCCGATCGGCAGCAGCCACGTCTCCCCGAACAGGAGCTTGCGGGTGCGATACAGGAACGCGCTCATGCGATCGCCTCGACGGCCCGGGCCCACGCCGCCCTCATGCGATCGCCTCGGCCGCCTGCACCCGCGCCGCGATGACCCGCGCGTGCACGCGGGTGACGAAGGCCAGGACCACGGCCACGTAGACGACGGCGAGGTCGTCGCCGGGCCAGTGCGCATGGAGGCCCTCGCCCGCGAAGAAGAGTCCGAAGGCGGTGAGCAGCACGCCGACGCCCCACTTGAGATCGGTCTCGTGGAGCTGCTCGAGCGGCCGCCGGATCCACACCGCGAGCCCGAGCACCACGACGACGGCGAGGGCGGCACCGAGCAACGCCGGAGCCGGGCCGCTCGGGCGCGCGGCGAGCGCCGCCACGATGAGCACCACCTCGAGGCCCTCGAGCAGCACGCCCTTGAAGGCGATGGCGCGCGCGGCCCAGTCGGGTTCACCCGCGGGCGGGAGCGCCTCCTGCTCGAGCGCCTCCTGGGTCTCGACGAACTCCGCGAGCGACGACGCCGGCGCCTTGCGCCCCGCGAGCCGGAGGGTGTTCTTGCGCAGCCACTCCAGCCCGAACAGCATCAGCAGCACGCCGATCACGAGCCGCAGCGACCCGATCGGCACGTTGCCGAGGAGCAGCGGCCCGACCACCCCGGCGACGACCGCGCACACGACCACGCCCGCGGCCGCGCCGACCAGCGCATCGGACCAGCGGCGCGAGACCCCGACCGCCAGCACGATCGCCAGCGCCTCGAGCAACTCGACGGCGACGGCGAGTGCCGCCCCGACCACGATGAGCACGAACGTCACGGGCCTCCACCGTACGCGACGCACATGAGCACGACGTGAGCCGGTCCGGGCGTCGTCGCGCACGGTCCGGTCGGCTCATCCCCGGTTCATCGACCCCGTGCACCGTGGACCGATGCACTGGCTCACCCACCCACGGATCGTCTTCGCCGCCGCCCTCGCCACGGCGGTGCTCGGCGTCGTCGGCGAGTCGGTCGACGCGAGCGTGGTCGTCCACCTCGCGTCGGTCGTCTGCGTGGTCGTCGGACTCGTCGTCCTCGTGCTGAGCATCGCCGGCGACACGGACGGCCGCCCGCCGCGGGTGTGATGATCGACGGCGTGGCCCGCCGCCTCACCAGCCTGGTCGACCCGCGCACGTTCCGCACGCTCCGGTTCCGGCTCACGGTGTCGTTCGCGTCGGTCGTGGCGCTCGTGCTCGCCGCCACGGGCGTGCTCATCTACGTGCAGTTCTCACGCGACCTCGACCGCCGCATCGACGACGACCTCGGCGACCGTCAGGTGGTGGTGGTCGGGCTCTCGAAGGGCAGCAGCCCGCTGCGCGTGATCGAGCTCTCCGGCGAGCCGCTCATGCAGCTGTACGACGCCTCCGGCCGCGTCGTGGCATCGTCGCGGCGCGTCGAAGGCCACACGATCCTCACCGCCGAGGAGATCCGCCGCGCGCGGACCCGCACCGTGATCGCCGACCACGACCACGTGCCCGGCACGGACGACGGCGGCCGGCTGCACGCCTTCGCGGTCGCCCAGGACGGGGTCGCGGTGATCGTCGAACCGCTCGACGACCGCGAGGTCGCGCTGCACCGCCTCGCCCTGCTGCTCCTCTTCACGCTCCCGGGCGCGCTCATCCTCGCGAGCCTCGCCGGGAGCCAGGTCGCCCGCGGCGCCCTGCGACCGGTCGAACGGATGCGGGCGCGCGCCGCCGGCATCGGCGCCGGCGACTCCACCCAGCGCCTGCCCGAGCCGGGCACCCACGACGAACTCGACCGCCTCGCGATCACCCTCAACGACCTCCTCGACCGGCTCGACCACGCGCTCGTGCGCGAGCGGCGGATCGTCGGCGACGCGAGCCACGAGCTGCGCACGCCGATCGCCGTGCTGCGCACCCGGATCGACGTGGCCCTGCGCGACGGCGACGACGACCCCGCCCGGCTGCGCGCCGTGCTCGCCGAGACCCGCGAGGACGCCGAACGCCTCTCGCGCCTCGCCGACGACCTCCTCGTGCTCGCCCGCGCCGACCAGGGCGAGCTGCCGCTGCGCCCCGAACTGCTCGACGTCCAGGACCTCCTCGAGCACGCCGCGGCCCGGCACGCGCCGCAGGCCGAGGCCGCCTCCCGGCCGCTCACCCTCGACAACCGCATCGACGGCGGCGCCGTGGTCCTCGCCGACCCGGACCGCGCCGCCCAGGCCCTCGACAACCTCATCGTGAACGCCCTCCGGTACGGCGCCGGTCCGATCGACCTCAGCGCCGAGCTGGCCGACCCGATCGGCCCGGCGCGGCCGGGCGACAGCGGCGGCGACCCGAGCCCGACGGGGCTCGTCGCGATCCACGTCCGCGACCACGGCGCCGGGTTCCCGGAGGCCTTCCTGCCGGTCGCGTTCCAGCGGTTCAGCCAGGCCGACAACGCCCACGGCGGCCCGGGCACCGGCCTGGGGCTCGCGATCGTCGATGCCGTGGCGCGTGCCCAGGGCGGCACGGCGCGCGTGGCGAACCATCCGGACGGCGGCGCGGTCGCCACGCTCACGCTGCCGCTCGCCTAACCTGCCGCCGGTGAGCTCCGGCACGCTGATCCAGCGCACCTACGCCTCGACTGCCGCCGGCGCCGAGGTCGAGTACCGCGTGCTGCTGCCGCCGGGCACCACCGACGACCCGTCGACCACGGCCGGGCTCCCGTTCATCCTGCACCTGCACGGCGCGCATTCCTCGTCCGGGTCGCTGGAGCGCGCGCAGCCGCGCTACGAGGCGGCGTGGACGAGCGGCGATCTCCCGCCGGCGGTCGTCGCGTGTCCGACGACCGCCACCGCGGGCGGCTTCTACATCGACCACCCCGGCGGCGGGCAGTGGGAGACGGTCATCCGCGAGGAGTTCCCGTCGGTGATCGACGACCGGCACGGCACCGCGCCGGCGCCCCGCGCGATCCACGGCGCGTCGATGGGCGGGTACGGCGTCCTGAAGGTCGCGTTCGCCGACCCGGTCCGATGGGCCGTCGCGGCGGCGATGTCGCCGGTCGTGTTCCCCGGCGAGGGCCACGGTGCGGTGCCGGCGCCGTTCGTGCCGAGCGTGCTCAGCGAACTCGACGACGCCATGGCCGGCGGCGACCCGACCGATGTCGCCACGCACGCGGGCAATACGGTCTACGGCCGGGCCCGGGCGAACGCGGCCGCGATCCGGGCCGCGGGGTCGGCGATCGCGATCGACGTCGGTGGCGCCGACGAGTTCGGACTCGCCGACGGTGCGGAGTTCCTCCACGCACTGCTGCGCGAGCTCGGCATCGTGCACACGTTCCGCACCGTCGCCGGCGGCGGCCACATGGACGCCCTCGCCGACCTGCGCGCCTACGACGCGATCCGCGACCTCGGCCGCGCGCTGCGCCCGCGGCTCGGCTGACCGGTCTGCGGCTCCACGGACCGCCGCGGTGCCCCGGTCCGCCGCGCCCCGGCGCGCTCAGCGCGCCTTGAGCCGGTAGCCGGCGCCCCGAACCGTCTCGAGCGTCTCGCAGCCGAAGGGGCGGTCGATCTTCTCGCGCAGATAGCGCACGTAGACGTCGATCACGTTCGAGCGGTGCTCGTAGCCGGAGTCCCAGGCGCCCTCGAGGATCTGCAGGCGGCTGAGCACCTGGCCCGGG
>JAVHXX010000407.1 GCA_031119595.1 Patulibacter sp.
CGCGGGCACCGCCGACGTCAACGGCGACGGCGTGGTCGACGCCACCGACACCGCGCTGATCGGCCCCTTCGACGTCGGTGGCGATCCACGGGAGCTCGGCACCCCGGACGTCGGCGCCGACGAGCACGAGTTGCCGCCGGTGATCGTGTCGAGCGCGGTCGTCTTCGACGGGTCGGACGCAAGCCTGAAGCTCAGCGTGCAGCCGAATGGGCAGTCGACGAGCGTGGCGGCCGACTGGTCGCTCGACTCCGGCACGTTCGCGCCGACCTCTGCCACGACGGTGACGGGCAACGCCCCGACGACCGTGAGCCTGCCGCTCGGCACGATGCCGGCGTCGGCGCGCAAGCTCACGGCGCGGCTGCATGCGACGAGCAAGGTCGGGGTCGCCGCGAGCAATGAGCTGTCGGTCGCGGTGCCGGTCAGCGCGGTGATCGGGTCGATCGTGAGTCCGGCGCTGCCGCCGGTCTCGAGCGCGCCGGCCACGACTCCCTCGACCCCGTCGAGCATCGTGCTGCCCGGGTCGCGGCCGAAGCTGATCGCGACGTCGGCGTCGCAGCGCAGCGCGCAGTTCGCGTTCCGGTTGCTCTGCAACCGCACGACGTCGTGCCGCGGGTCGGCGATCCTCTCCCGCGTCGGCGGGGTGCGGTCGGTGGCGTTCAAGATCCCACCGGGCCAGATCCGCACGGTGAAGTTCAACCTCACCGCGACCCAGCGCGAGCGCGTGAAGCTGCGTGGCCGCCACGGCCTGCGTGGGCTGCTCGAGCTCCGGTCGCTCGACGAGGGCAGTTCGTGGACGGCCGTGCGGCTCTACCCGAACCGCGGCAACTAGATCCCGCCGACCCCGGAAGCGACGACGGGGCACCCACCGGATTCGGCGGATGCCCCGAAGGGTGCTCGGCCTGACCCGCAGGTCAGGACTTTGCGACTGAGATGTCGAAGGGGCGCGGTGGCCCCGGGCGTTACCGGATGCGGATGCCGGAAATCGCGCGGCTGATCACGAGGCGCTGGATCTCCGAGGTGCCCTCGAAGATCTCGTAGATGCGCGAGTCGCGGTGCATGCGCTCGACCGGGTACTCACGGGTGTAGCCGTTGCCGCCGAGGATCTGCATGGCCTCGCCGGTCGCCCAGGTGGCGACGGTGCCGGCCTTGAGCTTCGCCATCGAGCCCTCGGCGTTCTTGAACTCCGGGGTCTGGCCGCGGAAGATGCCCGCGCCCATCCAGGCTGCACGCCACACGAGGAGGCGAGCCGCGTCGATCTCCATCTTCATGTCGGCGAGCTTGAACGCGATCGCCTGGTTGTCGATGATCGGGCGGCCGAACTGCTCACGCGTCTTCGCGTACTCGAGCGCGTAGTCGTAGGCGGCGCGGGCGATGCCGAGCGCCTGGGCGCCGACGGTCGGGCGGGAGGCCTCGAAGGTCGCCATGGAGGCGTTGCCCTTCGACTTCGTGCCGGAGCGGGCGCGGGCGAGGCGCTCGTCGAGCTTCTCCTTGCCGCCGAGCAGGGCGGAGCCGGGGACGCGGCAGTCGTCGAGGAGGACGTCGGCGGTGTGCGAGGCACGGAGGCCGTGCTTCTTGACCTTGGCGCCCTGCGTGATGTTGGCGGTCTCCTCCTTGGAGATCACGAACGCCGCGTGGCCGCGGGCCTTGAGGCTCGGGTCGACGGTGGCGATGACGACGTGGACGTCGGCGATGCCGCCGTTGGTGGCCCAGGCCTTCTGGCCGTTGAGGATCCAGTCGCCGGTGGCCTCGTCGTACTTGGCCGTGGTGCGGATGGCCGAGACGTCGGAGCCGGAGCCCGGCTCGGAGGAGCAGAAGGCCGCGACCTTGACGTCGTCCTTGGTGCCGAAGCAGCGCGGGACCCACTCGCCGATCTGGTCGCCGGTGCCCTGGCCGAGGATCGAGGCGATGGCGAGGGTGGTGCCCATGATCGCCATGCCGATGCCGGCGTCGCCCCAGAAGAGCTCCTCCTGCACGACCGGGAGGGTGAGGCCCGTCGGGTCGGCCCAGATCTGCGCGAGACCGTCGAGCGAGTACAGGTCGATCTTGGCCGCCTCCTGGATGATCTCCCAGGGGGTGGACTCCTTCTCGTCCCATTCCTCGGCGGCGGGGCGAACGGTGTTGGCCGCGAAGTCGTGGATCCAGTCCTTGATGGCGAGCTGGTCCTCGTTGAGGCCAAAGCCGATCTGGGTCTGCGCGGCAGCTTCTTCGGTGGTGCTCATGATCCTCGGAAGGGGAACGTGGTGAACGGAATCGTCACGGGCTCGGCCCGGACGGCTGACGTGAGTGTAACCGACGTTTACACTCTCCGTCCACCCGCGGTTCCAAATTGGTTACGATGGCGTCGTGGCATCCGGCGCGAAACAGTCTCAGACGCGGCGTGAACGCCGTGCGGAGATCATCGATGCCACCCGTGCGCTGCTCGACGAGCAGGGTGTGCAGGACGCCCCGATCGACCAGATCGCTCGCGCCGCCGGGATCAACAAAGCCCAGATCTACAGGTATTTCGAGAGCAAGGACGAGCTCCTCGCCCTCACCCTCGACCGGTACCTGGAGGAGCTCGACGTCGAGCTCGGGAAGGCGTCGACCATCACCGACGCCGTCGACCGGCTCGACGAACTCATCCGTACGTTGATCGACTACACGTTCGATCATCCGGCGTTCCTGGACTGCACCTTCGCGCTGATGCGCCAGCCGGCCGGTGAGCTCACCGCGGGCATGAGCGAGGGCGCGATGTTCCGCCTCGGGCGGGCGCTCGGGCGCTGCGTCGAACACCTCGCGGCGTGCCTGCGCGACGGCGCCGAGGCGGGCGTGTTCGTCGCCCGCGACCCGGAGACACTCGCGAACCTCATCTGCGCCCAGGCGCTGGGCATGATGCAGCTCGGCCGTGTCGGCGCCGGCGTCCGCATGACCGGCGGCGGGTTCCCGGAGATCTTCCCGCTCGACCACAAGCTCCTGCACGAGGCCTGCCGCAACGGCGTCCTCGCGAGCGTCGGCGCGTCGCGCCAGCGTGGCGCGGCCGACGCCGCGGCCTCCGCCGGCTGAGCCCGCTGCAACCGGGAGTTCAGGCCGCGCGTGCGTCGCGCATCTCCCGCAGACCCTCCTCGAGGGAGACGGTGGGCTCGTAGCCGAGCTCCCGCCTCGCGAGGGAGATGTCATAGCTGCGGTCGCGGCCGAGCCACGCGACGAGCCAGAGCGTGAGTGGCGGCGGCGTGGAGCGGCGCGCGAGCTTCGTCACCGCCTCCATGGCACCGGCCGCGACGGTCGCGACGGCACGCGGGACGCTGCGCGACGGGATCGCGACGGCCTGGGTCTCGAGGAGGGCTCCGATGAAGTCGCGAGCACTCCGCGGCGTTCCGTCGGTGACGTAGTAGATGCCGCCGGGGCGACCACCGCCGAGGGCCAGCACGGTCGCCCGGGCGAGGTTGTCGACGTGCACGAAGTCGATCGTGTGGCGGCCGCCGTCGACCCACGCGAACCGGCCACCCTGCGCGGCCCCGACGATGTCGTCGAGCGACGACATCTGCGGCCCCCAGATGAACGGCGGGCGAAGCACGATGGTGCTGGTGACCTCGGACGGGGCGGCGAGCAGCGCCTGTTCCGTGGCGAGTTTCACCCGGCTGTAGGCGAGGTTCGGACGACCGTCGTCGGTCTGCTCGTCGACCACCGGCGCGCGCTGGGATCCGCTCGAGACGGCGGCCGCCGAGAGCAGGACGACCCGGCGGACGCCTGCGGCGGTCGCGGCCGCGTGCAGGGCGATCGTCGGACCGAGGTTGCGCTCCTCGAAGATCCGATCCGAACCCCAGAACTCCATGTATGCGGCGGCGTGGACCACGGCGTCGCAGGCGCCGAGGACCTCGGTCCAGGCCCCACTCCGGCCGTGCTGCAGGTCGTCGAGATCCCCTCGCACCGCGGCCGCGCCGCGTGCCTCGACGAGGGTTGCGCTCGCGTCGCTGCGCGCGAGCGCGTGGACCGTGTGGCCGTCGGCGACGAACCGCGCGATCAGCCGGCCCCCGACGAATCCACTGCCGCCGGTCAGAAAGATGTGCATCGTTTGGTGTCCTTCGGAGTCGAATAGTTCGTAACCGATGGATAAAACTTAGGGGCCGAAGTATTCTGCGTCAAATGACGTCCACTCCCCCGCCGACCGCGGCCGCCGTGGCCGACCAGTTCGGGCGTACGGCAAAGCGCCTCGGGCGCGCCTTCGACGAGGCCCTCGCGGCCCACGGCGTCACCACGCCGCGGGCGCGGGTCCTCGGGCATGTGGCCACGAGCGGACCGCTGCGCCTGAAC
Organism: Patulibacter sp.; assembly: GCA_031119595.1. Classification (GTDB taxonomy): domain Bacteria; phylum Actinomycetota; class Thermoleophilia; order Solirubrobacterales; family Solirubrobacteraceae; genus JAGIBJ01. The sequence continues at coordinate 4,291 of JAVHXX010000407.1, forward strand.
GCCGTCGCCACGGAGGTCGGGATCTCGCAGGGCACGGCCTCCGAGCTCGTCGAAGCGCTCGTCCGCGACGGCTTCCTCACGCGCGCTGCCGACCCCACCGACCGCCGAGCGACCCTCCTCAGCGCGACCG
>JAVHXX010000408.1:0-1401 GCA_031119595.1 Patulibacter sp.
TACGGGCGGGTTCCGTCGGTGGCGACCGTCTGGGCGGCCGCCTGGGCCGGGTCGATCACGACGGGCGCGGGCAGCGGGCTGTCACCGAGGACCGTCGGCTCGAGGCCGGTGTCCTCGTCGATCATCGTCATGTTGAAGTGCTCGACGACCTTGCCGGTGATCTGCACGTGCTTGCCGATGAGCGCGGCCCGGTCGTTCCCCGGGCCGCGGACGTAGCCGACGAAGATCCCCTCGGAGGTCGCCGGGTTCCCGTCGTCCTGGCCGGGGAGCGTCTGCACGAACACGCCGGCCTCCTCCGGGTACGTGCGGGTGAAGTCCGCGCCCTGCTCGTCGTCGATGCCGGTGACGACGCCGTCGATCGTGACCTCCTGACCGGTCTTCGGCGACGACGTGCCGGAGCCCTGGATGGCGCTGATCGGCGTGATCGCCGGACCCGTCGGGGCGGTGCACGGCGCGCCGCAGGCCGTCGGGGTCGACGGCGTGGCCGAGGTGAAGTCGGCGACGTTGTCGTTCGTGTCGGCGCCCGCGGCGTTGCGGGTGAAGGCCGAGTCGGCGGTCCCGCTCGTCGGCAGCGCGCGGCCCGCACCCTCGCGGTAGGCGGCCGGGACGGAGGTGCTGCCGAACGCATCCTCGACGGCGTCCGACGCGGTCCTCAGCTGGATGCCGCCCGTGTCGGTGATGCCGGTGTTGTAGGTGACGTCCGGCACGGCCGAGCCGGAGTACCCGGCCGCGGCGTTGTTCGCGAAGAGGTAGTGCGCGCCGGCCGGGAGGCTCACGCCACCGGGCACGGTCGCGCGGACCGAGTTCGTGCCCGCGCTGTTGGAACCCTGGAGCTTCCAGCCGCCGATGTCGACGGGTGCACTCGTCGTGTTCTGGAGTTCGACGAACTCGTCGTTGCCGCCGGCGGGACCGCGGAAGCGCACCTCGCTGATGACGACGCCGGAGGGCGAGGCGAGTGCGAGCGGCGCACTGACCAGGCCGGCAGCGGTCGTGAGACCGGCCGCGGCAGTGAGTGCGAGCAAGCTCGCACGGGAGGAGCGGAGCACGTGGGTACCTCTCTGAGCAGGAGACCGCGCCGGATCACGCGCGGGCCCGGCGACCGTACGTCCGCACCGAAGCGGACCGGTTACTCCGCCGTGAAGGTGGTGTGTCCGGCCGGTGATGCGCGCCGGGCCAGCACGGCGACGAACGTCGGCACGGCGAGGACCACCGCGAGCGCGAGGAGCTGCTGCGCCGCCTGGCCGGCGGTGGCGAGGCCCTGGTGTGTGGCATGCCAGCCGAGATGGAGCACGCTGAAGAGTGACCAGGCCCCGCAGAGCGGCAGCACCAGCGCACGATCGGGCCGCACGGCCGCCCACGCCGCCGAGAAAATCCGCTTCGGCCTGTCCTGGCTGTCGCAGG
>JAVHXX010000408.1:1411-4412 GCA_031119595.1 Patulibacter sp.
GCCCAGAGCACGGCGAAGCCCAGGTAGAACGCGCCGACGTCGGCCACGAGGTGCGGCGAGTCCGGCCCGGCGAGCGCCACCCAGCCGCTGCCACCGAGCGGGAACGAGCGGTAGAAGGGGCCGGGCGCGAGCGTCGCCCAGAGCCCCGGCAACGCGGCCGAGGCGGCGAGGAAACCGAGCAGGATCCGGAGCGCCGACCGCTCGCGGGCCACGCGGTTCATGCCGGGTGCTCCGCGAGCCACTCCGCCCACGTGCGGGTCGCCGCGGGCAGGGACTCGTCGACCAGTGCGCCGCCCGCGACCGTCCGCAGCGCCCCGCCGACCGCGGGCACCCCGATGACCGGCCGCCGGGATCCACGCGCCGCCTTCCACGTGCGCGCGAGGTCGCGGATCGTGAGGGTCTCGGGCCCCCGGATGCCGATGAGCTCGCCGGTGGCGGGTCCTCGCTCGACGGCGTCCGCGATCGCCACGGCCACGTCGCGCGGGTCGATCGGCGCGACGACGCCGCGCGGCGCCGGGATGATCCCGGCCTTGCGCGTGGCGCTCCAGACCATGTCGAGCAGCTCGGGGAACTGCGTCGCTCGCAGGATCGTGCTCGGCAGCGGTGCGGCGCGGACCACCGCCTCCTGCCGTTGCTTGAGGGCGTAGTACGGCATCGGGATCCGGTCGCTGCCGACGATCGACAGGGAGACCACGTGCTTCACGCCGGCGTGCGCCGCGGCATCGAGGACCGCAGCGAGCCCGTCCACGAGCACCGCTCTCGCCTCGGGGCCGCTCGTCTTCGTCGGACCGAGCGTGTCGACGAGCGTCGCGATGCCGGCGAGCGCGTCGTCGAACGTCGAGGGGTCGGTGACGTCGAACCCGGTGCGCCGCGCGAGCACCCGGACGGTGTGTCCGCGAGCCTCGAGCTCGGCCACCGTGGCCGTGCCCGCCGTTCCGCTCCCGCCGAGGACTGCGATCTGCATCCACCCATGAAACCGCCCGAGTGGTCCAGAAGCGAGGGCCAGTTGGCGGCTGCCGGAGCAGACCAGTCGTGGATGTTTCCGAACAGGAGTCACAAATGGTGAGCCTGCGACGATTACGGGGCGTGGCCGATCCACCCGACCGATCCGACGCTGCGCTGCTCGCGGACACCCTTCGGCCGGCGGACTCGTTCACGACCTTCTATCGCCGGCACGACGCCGCGCTGCTGCGGTTCGCGGCGTCCCGCGGGCTCGACGTGCACGCGGCCGCCGACGTGGTCGCGGAGACCTTCGCGGCCGCGCTGCAGCACCGCCACCGCTACAAGCCGCAGGGCGAGAGCGCGCGACTCTGGTTGCTCGGTATCGCCGTGCGCAAGATCGCGGACCACCACCGCGACGAGACCCGTCACCTCCGTCGCCAGAACCGCCTGCGCGACGAGCTCGGCGCGCTCACCCAGGCGGACGTCGACAGCTACGAGCAGCTCGTCGCGGGCTCGGACACCGAGACCATCGACGCCCTTTCCGACCTTCCCACACCACAGCAGGACGCCATTCGCGCCCGCGTGCTCGAGGACCGCGACTACGCCGATGTCGCCGTGGCCCTCGGCCTCTCCGAGGCCGCCGCGCGCAAACAGGTCAGCCGAGGGCTGGCCGCACTCCGATCGCAGCTAGGACGGCACCGATGATCACCGAACCCACGCTCATGCCCGACTTCCGGGCCGATCTCGAGCAGGCGCTCCATCGCCGCGCGGCGGCCACGGCCACAACCACCGCGCCGGCGCGCCGGCGTGTGCTGCCGAGCCCCGGGCTCGGCGGACGACTCGCGCTCGGGCTCGCCGTGCTCGTCGCGGCGATCGCGGTGGTCTTCACGTCGCTCCCGGGCCACGACAGCTCGCGCATCGCGACCGCCGGCCCGCGGCTGCTCGCGGAGGCCGGTGAGCCCGTCCCGGTCGGGATCCGGCCCGGGTTCACGGCCCAGTCGGTGCTTGGGCCCGACGCCGTCTTCCAGCGGGCTGTACGCATCGCCGTTCCGGGCGGGACGGCGTTTGCCGTGAAGAGTCAGCGCGGCTGGTGTCTCTACGGCCCTGCGGATCCGACGGGCCTTCCGGGCGTGAACGGGTGTGCCCTCACGTCGACCATCGAGCGCGTCGGAATGTATGTCGTCGAGCCGGCAGCGGACGGACGCAGCCGCGTCGTCGCTCTTGTCCCGCCGGGCGTGTCGCCGCCGACGATCGATCGCCCGGACGCCTCGTCCGAGCCGGTCGATGTCGCGGACTCCGGTCTGGTGTTGGCGACGCTCGACCGAACCGCGCTGCTGACGCTTCACGCCAAGTCGGGCGCCGACATCGTGATCCGGCCGTGACGGGTCCGTGGTGGCGGCGCGAAGGCCGCCACCACGCGGCACGACTACCCGTCGAGACCGACCACGGTGTCCGGCGTGACCAACTCGCTCGCCACGCCATCCGCGTCGCTCGCGGTGTTGGCGACGGAAGCGATCCCCGGGGCGGCAGTCGACACCTTGGCCACCGCCGTGTTGGCGGTGCGGGAGACCACGGTACGGCCCGTGGGGGCGACGGTCGTCACGGCGATCCGACCCGCTGCGTCGAAGCCGCCGACGGAGATCTGAAGTCCGTTCTTCGCCGCGACGTCAGTCGGCAGGCAGGAGGTGGTGTACTCGGCGTTGGGATCAGGGACGACCAGGCAGACGTACCCGCGACCCGGCACGACCCAGCCCTTTCCGTACACGGTGTTGACCGCCCGTGCGAGGTTCGGATTCCGCCCGTACCGCTGCGGGCTTGCGACCGCCGCGGCGACGGCAGCCGGGATCGGCGAAACCGGTGCCGTCGAGAAGGCCGCGAAATCCTTCGCGGTCGTCGCCTCGACCGCTGCGACCGGGTTCGCGGCGGTCGGCTCCGGTGGCTGGGGGACGGTCGCGAGATCGGTGGACAGGGTCAAGGCTGGCGTTGCCGCCGACGCCCCGTGCACGATCGCCAAGGCGCCGCCGGAGATCGTCACGGCAAGGGTCGGGACGCCTACGAG
>JAVHXX010000409.1 GCA_031119595.1 Patulibacter sp.
CGCCGACGGCGCCGACCCCCACACCGGCCGTCACGCCCACGCCGACGCCTCAGGCTCCGCCGCTCCAGACCCCGACGCCGATCGTGCTCCCGGTCCCGGTGGTCCCGACCCCGGCCCTCATCCGGCAGACGCCGCTCACCGCCGCGCTCACCGGCGCCGGCAAGGCGTCGTCGCTCGCGGTCGCGCTGACGTTCGCAGTGCCCGTCGACCGGTCCGGCGTGGCCGTGAAGGTCGCCGTGCGCGCGGCGGACTGTCGCTGGTGGTCGTTCCGGCAGGCGCGGTTCGCCGGGGCTCCGGTGCGCGGCGGCGCGTCCCGCGCGACGGGCGCGGCGCGGCGCCGGTGCACGCAGGTGCCGAGCTGGAAGCTCGCCTTGATCACGTGGCCGGGTGGCATCGCGACCGCCACGGTGCCGCTGCGCACCGCGCTCCCGAAGGGCCGCTACGCCGTGCGGATCCGGGTGCAGCGCGGCACGACCGTGCTCGCGGAGCGCAGCCATGCGGTCGTCGTCCGGTGATCGCCTGCCGACGGCACACGCGCCAGCTCCCGCTTCTTGGACGTTCGTACAAGTCGCGGGGGTCCCGGAGGGCGTACCTTCCCGGAGCAGAACGGACCGACTCCGACCGCTGTCCCGTGTCCCGGGACCCCTCGGTTAGGGTCAGTCCGACCACCCCCGTTCCCATCAGGGAGACCTTCATGCGCCCCAGCCTCAGGCGTCCCGCTGCGGGAATCGCCACGCTCGCCCTGACCGTCGGTTTCGCGGCGTGTGGCAGCAGCAGCGACGATTCCAGCAGCTCGTCCTCGACCGCCACGCCGGCGGCCACGTCGGGCGGCACCACGATCGCCGTCCCGGACTCCGTCAAGAGCAAGGGCACGCTCACGATCGCCGCCGACGCGAGCTACGCCCCGAACGAGTTCATCAAGCCCGGCAACAACGAGGTCGTCGGCATGGACGCCGACCTCGGCAAGGCGATCGGCGCGAAGCTCGGCCTCACCGTGAAGATCCAGAACGCCACGTTCGACGCGATCATCCCGGGCATCGCCTCCGGCAAGTACGACCTCGGGATGTCGTCTTTCACCGACACGAAGGAGCGCGAGAAGACCGTCGACTTCGTCACCTACTTCTCCGCCGGCACCTCGTTCTACGTGAAGGCCTCCGGCGGCCCGGCGATCAACACCATCGCCGACCTCTGCAACCACAAGGTCGCCGTCGAGTCCGGCACGACCCAGGCCGACGACGCCAAGGCGCAGAGCAAGAAGTGCAAGGTCACGGTGCTGGTCTACCCCGACCAGACCGCCGCCAACCTCGCCCTCAACAGCGGCCGCGCCGATGTCGGCATGGCCGACTCGCCGGTCGCCGCCTACGCCGTCAAGCAGTCGGCCGGCACCTTCAAGCTGGTCGGCCAGGAGTACGGCACGGCCCCGTACGGCATCGCGATCAAGAAGGGCAGCGACCTCGTCAAGCCTGTCGAGGATGCCGTCACCTCGCTCATCGCCGACGGCACCTACAAGAAGATCCTCGACACGTGGGGCGTCGAGAACGGCGCCGTCGAAGCGCCGGCGGTCAACGGCGCCACGAGCTAGCGCCGCCGACCGACCAGATCGCACCCCATGGCTGAAGCAGCCCCGCCCGCTCCGGATCCCGTCGCCACGACGCCGGAGCGGGTGAAGCCCGAGGACATCACCGCCGTCCGCCTCCGGCACCCGATCCGCTGGGTCGCCGCGATCGTCGTCCTCTACATCGTCGTCGCGCTCGCGTACTCGCTCGTCACGAACGCGAACTACGACTGGGGCGTCGTCTGGCAGTACCTGTTCTCGGCGCCGGTGATGAAGGGGCTCGGGCTCACGCTCGTCCTCACCGTCGTGTCGATGCTGATCGGCATCGTGCTCGGGGTGATCCTGGCGATCATGCGGCGGTCCGAGAACCCGATGCTCTCGGGCACCGCGTGGGTCTACATCTGGCTCTTCCGCGGCACGCCGGTCTACGTCCAGCTGCTGTTCTGGGGTGCGATCGGGTCGCTGTACCCGTTCATCACGCTCGCGGTGCCGTTCGGCGGCCCCGACCTGATCCACGTCGACGCGAACACCCTCATCACGCCGTTCCTGGCGGCCGTGCTCGGACTCGCGCTCAACGAAGCCGCCTACATGGCCGAGGTCGTCCGCGGCGGACTGCTGTCGGTCGACGAGGGCCAGACGGAGGCCGCGAGCGCGCTCGGCATGACGAGCGCCCAGACGCTGCGCCGGATCGTCCTGCCGCAGGCGATGCGGGTGATCATCCCGCCGACGGGCAACGAGACCATCTCGATGCTCAAGACCACGTCGCTCGTGAGCGTGCTCGCGTTCTCGGACCTCCTCTACGCGACCCACAACATCGCGGTCCAGAACTACAAGACGATCTCGCTCCTGATCGTGGCGAGCATCTGGTACCTGCTGTTCACGTCGATCATGCAGACCGGCCAGTTCTACATCGAGCGTTACTACGGCCGTGGCACGGCCCGCGTCCAGCAGGAGACGCTCCTCCAGAACATCCGCCGCAGGATGTTCACGACCAGCCGCGAGGAGTCGGGCACGGGGCCGAAGGCATGACCGATCTGATGCTGAAGTCCGAGGCGCTCCACAAGCGCTTCGGCCACGTCGAGGTGCTCAAGGGCATCGACCTGGAGGTCGCGCGCGGCGAGGTCATGTGCCTGCTCGGCCCGTCGGGCTCGGGCAAGTCGACCTTCCTGCGCTGCATCAACCACCTCGAGACCTACGAGGCCGGGCGCCTCTGGGTCGACGGCGAACTCGTCGGCTACCGCCAGGTCGCCGACAAGCTCCACCACCTGAAGCAGTCCGAGATCGCGAAGGCGCGCTCGGAGATCGGGATGGTGTTCCAGCGCTTCAACCTCTTCCCGCACAAGACCGCCCTCCAGAACGTCACCGAGGCGCCGGTCCAGGTGAAGGGCATGGCGAAGAGCGAGGCCGAGTTCCACGCGAAGGAACTGCTCGACCGGGTCGGCCTCGCCGACAAGGCCGGGAACTACCCGTCGCAGCTCTCCGGTGGGCAGCAGCAGCGCGTCGCGATCGCGCGGGCGCTCGCGATGAAGCCGAAGCTGATGCTCTTCGACGAGCCGACCTCCGCGCTCGACCCCGAGCTCGTCGGCGAGGTGCTCGACGTCATGCGCGGCCTCGCGAAGGACGGCATGACGATGGTCGTCGTCACGCACGAGATGGGCTTCGCCCGCGAGGTCGGCGACACGATCGTCTTCATGGACGGCGGTGTGGTCGTCGAGTCCGGCGATCCCCGCGAGGTCATCGCGAACCCCAAGCACGACCGCACGAAGGCGTTCCTGTCGAAGGTGCTTTGATGCGCCTGTGAGGCGGAAGATCGCGTTCGTGGTGCCGCTGCTCAGCAGCGGCGGAGCCGAGCGCGCGACGGCGCTGCTTGCCTCCTCGATCGACGCGCAGCGGTACGAGCCCGTCCTCGTGCTGCAGAGCCCTGGGCCGCGGATCTACGAACCGGCGCCGCACGTGCGTGTGGTCGAGGTCGGTGCGGCGAACACCGCGAAGGCGCTGCTGCCGCTCACGCGCACGCTCCGCGCCGAGCGACCGGATCTCGTCTACGCGATCCTGCCGCACCTCAGCCTGCTGTCGGCGTTCGCCGTGCGCACGATGCGCTCGCCGAGACCGAAGCTGGTCGTGAGCATCCACAACAACCTCGGGGCCGAGCTGCCGCAGTGGAGCAACGGTGCCCTGCTCACCCGCCTCACGCCGTGGGTCTACCGCCAGGCCGATGCCGTGCTCGCCGTCTCGCGTGGCTCCGCCGACGAGGCCGTCCGCGACTTCGGCGCGCCTGCGGGCCGCGTGCAGGTGATCCCGAACCCGGTCGACGGCGACGCGATCCGGGCCGCCGCCGCGGACCGCGAGCCGCATCCGTGGCTCGACGACCCGGCGCTGCGGGTCGTCGTGGCGATGGGGCGGCTCACGCCCCAGAAGAACGTGCCGCTCCTGCTGGAGGCCTTTGCGATCGTGGCGGCCGCCGACCCCGCCGCGCGGCTCGTGATCCTCGGCGACGGTGAGCTTCGTGCGGACCTCGAGGCGCGGGCTGCCGGCCTGGGCCTCACCGAGGTCGTCGAATTCGCCGGGGCGCAGGCGGCGCCGCACGGCTTCCTCGCCCGCGCCGACGTGTTCGCGTCGAGCTCCGACTACGAGGGCTTCCCGCTCGCGCACCTCGAGGCGCTGGCGCTCGGGGTGCCGGTCGTCGCGACCGACTGCGACTACGGGCCGGCCGAGATCCTCGAGGGCGGCCGGCTCGGGGTGCTCGCGCCCGTCGGCGATGCCCAGGCGTTCGCCGCGGCGCTCGCCGGTCTCCTCGCCGACCCCGCGCGCCGCGCCGAGCTCGGTGCCGCGGGCCCGCCGCGCGTGGAGGAGTAC
>JAVHXX010000410.1 GCA_031119595.1 Patulibacter sp.
GATCAGCACCGACCAGGTCGCGAGAAGTCTGCCGCAGGGTGTACTCGCCCTCCTCGACACCCACCCGACCTGCACGGTCGTCCGCGAGAACGTGGAGTTCGACTGCACGCTCGCCGAGGCGCCGCACGGCGACGTCGGCGCCGGCAACTGGAAGGGAACGGTCGAGCCGACCGTCGACGACACGAAGCACTTCAACGGCGGGTGTCGCTCGCTCAACGCCGAGGGCACCCACTGGCGCTGCTACATCGGCAAGGAGGCCGTCGCCCAGCAGATCATCGGCGCGTCGCTCCTCGGTCAGCAGTCGGCCGGTCCGGGCGTCGGGTAACGCCCACGTCCGGCGGGCGTCGTCAGGAGACACGGCGGCGCGGTCGTAGAGCTGCGCCGCCGTGGCCGCCAGCGCGGCCGGGTCGAGTCCCGCGGCGATCGCCTCAGGCGCGCGCCGACAGGTACGTCGCGATCGCGTCCTTGTCGCCGTGCTCACCGGCACCTTCGGTGAAGCGTTTCGCGATGGCCTCGAACATCGGGACATCCGCGCCGTGGTCGCGCCCGAGCTGGGCGATGAGGCGCGCATCCTTCGCGGCGCCGGTGAGGCCGAACTGGGGCTCCCAGTCCTCGTCGAGGATCTTCTGGCCCTTCATCCCGAGGTAGGGCACGTCGAGCGGTCCGCCGTCCATGATCGCCAGGAAGTCCTTCGGGTCGATGCCCACGCTCCGGGCCAAGGCGAAGGTCTCGGCCGTGGCCTCGACGATCGACACGAACCAGCTGTTGACGACGAGCTTCATCTTCGACCCCTCCCCCGCTTCTCCGAGCCATCTCGTCTCCTTGCCGACGGCGTCGAGGACCGGCTGCACCCGGGCGCGCAGGGCGTCGTCGCCCGAGGACAGCGGGACGAGCTCGCCATCCATCGCCGGCCCCTTCGTGCCGACGACGGGCGCGTCGACGAACGGGATCCCGTGCGCCGCGGCGAAGTCGATGCACTCCCGGGTCCCGTGTTCGCCGAGCGTGCCCATCTGCAGCCAGACGGCGCCGTCCTCACGGGCCGAGAGTGCGCCGTCGTCGCCGAAGACGACGTCCTTCGTGATGTCGATGTCGAGCAGCATCGTGAGGATGACGTCGGCGCCCCGGACCGCGTCCCGGGCGGTGTCGACGACGGTCACCCCGAACTCGGCGAGGGGCTCCGCCTTGTCCTTCGTGCGGTTCCAGGCGCGGACGTCGAGGCCGGCCTTCGCGGCGTTCTTCGCCATCCCGAACCCCATGATGCCTCCGGCGCCGAGCACCGCGACCGTGATCTTGGAAGCCATGTCGTCCTCTCCGTCATGCCCGCCACCGACGGACCACATGGGACGGTATGGCGACCCCGGGCCGCGCCGGTGCGGGCGCAGCCGGTCCCACGTCGGCAGCGGCGGTCAGTCCTCGGGAGGCGTCCGGCCGAACGCCTCCAGCATGATCGCGTCCGGGCGGGGGCGCCTCGCCCGTACGGCGTCGTCGACGTCGGGATCGCGGAGCGGCCGTGCTCCTGGCCTCGGCGCGGCTTGCCCGTAGCGTGTCGATCAACGAGATCCTGGCCCGGCCCACCAAGCCGGCCGGCTGAGGCCGGTGTCCGAGGCGCGTCGCGCCTCGGACCGCAACCGTCCAGCCCATCACCCCGACCGCGAGGCCCACATGCAGATCACCCGCAGCAGCATCGACACCCAGAAGGGCCCCGGCGACTGGTTCACCGGCGACGTCTACATCGACGCCGTCGCCACGCCGGCCGGCACCTCGACCTTCGCGAGCGCACTCGTGCACTTCACGCCAGGTGCGCGTACGGCCTGGCACACGCACCCGCATGGCCAGACGATCTTCGTGACGGAGGGCGTCGGCCTCTGTCAGCGCGAGGGCGGCCCGATCGAGGTGATCCGGCCCGGCGACCGGGTGTTCTTCGAACCGGACGAGAACCACTGGCACGGCGCCACACCGACCCGCTTCATGGCCCACCTCGCGCTCCAGCAGAACGACGACACCGGCAGCCCCGTCACCTGGGGCGTGCACGTCACCGACGAGCAGTACGCCGCCGCCCCTTCGCTCGACCACTGACGGCCTTCGACCGTCGGCCTCGGTCCGTGGCGCTCAGCTCCCATCCGCGGGAGGTCTCGGCGCGAGCCACGGCCCGGGATCACCGGTCCGCGCGGGCCGCTCAGCGGGTGAGGCGACGGATCACCGCGTCGCACACGCGATCGGGCAGGATCCGCGAACAGACGACCGCGGTCCGGGCGTCCCACCCCGACACGTACCGCGTCCTCGGACGGCGTGCGCGGATCGCCCTCGCGATGGTCGGCGCGACGGCGGCCGCCGGTCGCCCGGAGACGCGCGTCTCCTCGGCCGCGGCATGGGCTGACGCCAGCAACGCGCCGTACCGCGTGACCTGAGCGTCGTCGAGCCGCGCGGTCCGCTCGTACGACTCCGCGAGGCCACGGTCGTAGATCGCCGATCGGACCACGCCGGGCTCCACGCAGATGACCTTGACGCCGTGCGCCTCGACCTCGCGCCGGAGCACGTCGTTGACGCCCTCGAGGGCGAACTTCGACGCCACGTACGGACCGAACAGCGGAAAGCCGATCCGACCTGCCGCGGACCCGATGGTGACGACCCGACCGCCGCACGCCAGCAGACTGGGCAGCAATGCGCGGGTCACCGCGACGGTGCCGATGACGTTGACCTCGAACACCGACCGCCACGCCTCCAGCTCCAGCGTCTCGGTCGGACCCACCGCGCCGATCCCGGCGTTGTTGACGAGGGCGGTCAGACCGCCCGGCTCGGTGCGTTCGACGAACTCCACCAGTTCGGCGATCGCGTCGTCGTCCCGGATGTCGAGGAGGAACGGCTCGATCATCGGGGACACCCGTGAGAGCTCGTCGGCGGCGCGCGGATCACGGATCCCGGCGATCACCCGGTAGCCGAGCGCGGCGAGGTGCTCGGCGGTCGCCCGACCGATGCCCGTCGACGCGCCCGTCACCACGACGGCTCCCGGCCGCACGCGCCGTGCAGCTGAGCGGTGACGGGCACGCCGACCCAGCGCCGAGGGCGAAGAAGCGATCGTCATCCACGGGAGTCCTACCGGTGGGTCGAACGATCCGCCAGCGGTACTCGCGAGTTTTTGAAGATCGTCTCCAAAATACCTGCAAACCTGCTTATCATCTGGCGTCAACAAGCCAGGGAACGATGCCGGAACTTGCGCGGTGCACACCGTTACCTCGCTGGAGGGAACCTCGTCCGAGGGCATGGTCTAGGATGACTCCGCTCCGACCCCAGGCCGGCCGCTCCGGCCGGGTGTCCCCCTCGGAGCAGAGAGGTGGCCGTCATGGCCCAACGGTTGACCATGCGCGAGGCGATCGAGGATCTCCACGCCCGCCGGCAGGCCGCTCTGCTCCCCGGGCAGCCGGGTTCGGTCGAGAAGCACCACGCGAAGGGCAAGCTCACCGCGCGGGAGCGCATCGCCCTGCTCGTCGACGAGGGGTCATTCCTCGAGACGGGCCGGCTGCGCCGCGCCCCGACGACCGGCACCGAGGGCGAGCGCCGCCCCTACACCGACGGCGTCGTCACCGGTCGGGCCACGGTCGACGGCCGTCCGGTCTGCATCTTCTCGCAGGATGCGACCGTGTTCGGCGGCAGTGTCGGGCAGGTCTACGCGCAGAAGATCGTCGCGATCATGGAGCTCGCCCAGAAGACCGGCTGCCCCGTGATCGGCCTCGCGGACTCCGCCGGCGCCCGCATCCAGGACGGCGTCGCCGCGCTCGCCAGCTACCAGAAGGTCGGCGTGTTGAACGTCCGCCTGTCCGGCGTCGTGCCGCAGATCACCGTGATCATGGGGACCTGCGCGGGCGGCGCCGTCTACTCGCCGGCGATGGGCGACTTCACGTTCATGGTGAACGGCACCTCGCACATGTTCGTCACCGGGCCCGAGGTGGTGCGCGAGGTCACGGGCGAGGAGATGACGATCGAGGAGCTCGGCGGCGCGGAGGTCAACGCGGTCACCGGGAACGCCCACCACGTCGACGAGACCGACGAGGAGGCGCTCGAATCCGTGCGCCGGCTGCTCTCGTTCCTCCCGAGCAACAACGTCGGTTACCCGCCGCGGTTCGCGCCGACCGCCCGCGAGGACCTCGGCTTCACCGCGAGCGACATGGAACTCGACGACCTCGTGCCGGCCGAGCCGAACAAGTCCTACGACGTCCGCGACGTGATCGAGCGGGTGGTCGACGACGGCGACTTCTTCGAGATCCACCCGCGCTGGGCCATGAGCATCGTGATCGGGTTCGCCCGCGTGGACGGCCGGTCCGTCGGGGTGATCGCCAACCAGCCGACCGAGAGCGCCGGCGTGCTCTCGAACGAGACGGCCGAGAAGGCGGCGCGGATCCTGCGCAC